>JAJZYV010000116.1 GCA_021797955.1 Thermoplasmata archaeon | reverse complement strand
CTGGTGAGTGAGTTAAGTGGAATGAACCTCATTGGATAAACAGATGCGCCCCATTTCATCAGATTCTTGAGCCTAAGAAGGAAATCCTCCGGAGTATCACCTTTCTTGTGCTGTTCGTCCCAGAAATTGTACAGCATATAGAAGATTAGATTCTTCTTCTTGTATCCTGCATCACCAAGCAAATCTATTGCTTTCCTGATGTAAGGCCCTTCCCACGGCCAGTCATATGCCATATGAATGCTCCTGGATTTGACATCTGTAAGAAGCCCTGCGGTTTCCTCATCCATCAGCCTTGCATCGAGTCCCTCGGTTAAAGTCAGCTTCTATCCCATGGTCAATTAGTTCCTTCTGCATGGATTTGGCATAGGGAGACGCAAGGAAGTTATTGTCCCATATTGTCACTTTCTTGTGGGAAGGATGCAAATAAATACAAAGTTCACAGGAAACGGTAGTTTGCATATTCCTTTGCATTGATGGATCTGGATACGAGGATGTTCATTGCCTTCGGATCGTGCATGAAATCGGAAATGGAGGCATACGATCAGACCATGATACTTCCTTCCACCCCGTTAATTGAGATGGATTCCATCCGTCCTGACAGGTATTATTCATCACCATCGTACATGGATAAAACCGGGAGATACGAAAGTATTCGTAATACCAAAGAGGGATGCGGCACCGAACGAATCACAAAAGCGGAAATCCACCATGAAGGAGTTTGTTGAGGGAACAATGAATTATCTGGAACAGTACCATCAGAGAAGCAATTCTGAATCAGGGTTTGCAACTGACAAGTAGATGCTTGGATGAAATGCGACACACTAGAAGGGCGACAGGATTGACTGTGCACTGTTCTGCACCGGCGTATGGCATAATATGTTCAATGTGGGAAGGCCGTAGAAATGACTCCCAAATCCCTATATATAGATATCAATTAATCGTCTGGTTATCATGGGAACAAATATTGATACTTGCCCGGATTGTGGGAGCCATGAGTTTAGGGAAGAAATTACAGGTGGAATAAAGCAGACTGTAATTTATAGAAATGGCTACATTGTGAAAGAAATAAATGAGTATGCCGGAAAATACAAGGATAGGAAAGGATTCTGTAACAAGTGTGGTCGCGAATTTGAGGAATATGAGTTCTAGATTCATTTTATGTAAATACTTGAGTTATACTTCTGGCCCTATTTGCTTTCGACCAGCTTTTAATCCTTAACTCATCACTTTTCACGTAACAGATCCGAGTCAATCGCAACTTTTTGAACGAGTTCCCTAGCCTTTTTGGGTACCCCGCTCGTCATTTCCTTCTTCTTGAAACTATAAATCTTGATTTTCGAAAGTATCAGGAGAACATCCCTCACGCTATATTTCCCCCTATCAAGTTCAGTATCTAGAAGTGCAGGTACAGCGCTAGGAGGTTCAGGAACATGTAGGTGAAGAGCATGTGGTCATCCCCTCAGATATGACCTGTCAACCTCAAGATCGTTCTTGTAAACATTGAATGCGTATCCCACATATTCACGCTGCTTGTGCAGCCCGTATATCCTCTCCGGTTCCTCATGCAGATCAGAAAGCCGATACAGTTTCCCGGAATCTCCAGATCTTTCGGCGAAAGAAGCTTTGCTTCTTGCATCGTCGTGAACCCGTATGGTAATCCTTCTCTTCCTCACTCCTCAGCACAGGGTCTTCGAAGATGTATACATCATCTGTGCGTTGCCAGTATTTCACGGGCCTGCCGTCATACTTGAACACGCCCAGGAAGTCTCCACTCTCCGGTATCAGCGAGGAGTTCCTCCTCAGCAGTATGATATAGCTGAGATACCTTTTCTTCAGCTTCTTCACATTATCTGCGGAGAAGAAGCCCTTGTCTGCAACAATGACGCATCTCTCCACGCCGACCATGTCTATGGCATTGGCCATGGCCGTAACATCCTCTATTGATCCAGGAAGGATGCGGACGAACGTGGGCATTATCCTGGTGGAGGAGAAGAGCATCATGACGTTGATCTGCGGCAGGTGCATGCCATGGTAACTGTGCCCAAGTTACAGGAAGCACAGGTTCTTAGACCTGGAGAATATTGCCGTTGAATCCATGAGCACGTACTCACCCTTCTCCGTCAGTCTTCTTATTACACAGATGCTCTGGTCTTCCGGAAGGGATGAAAGCATCCCTGATATGGAACCCGGAGACATGGATTCATCCGATATGCGGGAAAAGTATGTTTTCTCGTACAGGTAACGCATGGATTTTATGGGTAGCGGCTGTATGTTCCTCAGGATAACATAACTGATTATTCTCTCGTAAAGATAGGGATATACCTCCTTCAATATAGGCAGTATGGTCTTCTCAGCCATGCCCTAAAGCGGTGCAATGTTTCCGTAGTCATAATCTCCCCTTATGCCGGTTATCTCGCTTTTTTTCACGATTCCAGCCGGGGTGACAACGCCAAGATAATCCCCAGTCTTCTTTTTTGATCTCTCTTTGTTACCCTACCATAAGTGGAACTAATCACATAGGCATAGTAATGGTTTCCAAAGTTTCTGATCTCCATGCCCTCAGTCTTGAATTTCTTGACCCACTTAGGAATATTATTCATATACTGTATATATACGGAATAGATGTATAACTACTCCTTTAAAAGAAATCAATATCACAACCGCTATACAAGCCAATTTTCACAACACAATTAAAACGAAGAAGTATGTCTATCTCGTAAAAAAGGTGGAGTTAAGCATTAAAGCATACAGTGCCCGCCACACATATTAAGCTCGTTATGTTCATTAGGTAACTCCTGAAATGAGCTTTCCAGCATTGGTCGAAGTTCTCTTAGTTTTATGGAGTTGAGTTTTTGCCTTGGAAAATGTTTTGAATTTTCCTCCAATTCTATTGACTTTTGATACAGATCTGGGTGCGATTCAAGTAGTGATTTCCATCTATCATGATTATTGAACGGACAGAAATAACATCCGCTTTTAGGTGGAACAGGTAGCCCCTCAGATTTGATAAGATCTATGCACCCATCTCTATCTATCTTGGCATCAATAAGAGGGTACAGGTTAGTCACATAATCCACTTGACTATCCTTCATTCTATGGATTTCACCATAGTCTATTCCAAGATACTGATTCACATGTTTGCCTAGCGACCTATAATATCGGTATATTGGCTTGACTTTGAAGTCTCTTGTACACCACCTCCATATTTGTGAAGGTACAACTTTTCTTCTATATGCGCATTCATAGAGACCTGTTCCTCCAACACTGACCTTTATTACTCGCAATCGAACTCGGTGGTCTGCCAAATATTTTTTTGCTATTTTAAGATAAGAATAGGTTTCAGGCAGTTCGCCACCAACGTCTGCGAATACAGCCTCATCTATGGCTAAGTTATTCTTAATTAAATGAATCATCAACGCAGTTGTATTCACCCCGCCACCAAAACTTAACACATAAATGTGGTTATCTGATTTCATATCCATCTCAATTACTTATGCGATTCTTATATTTAATCTCCTGTTTCTCCTGTTTACATTTCCATGAGGCTCATTGAACTCAACATATAGAATCAATTACCCTAGCTAAATATTTAGAATCCTCGCAATCCGGCTTTAAATAAATAGGATCTCCGTAAAGTGGTGATTCAGCTAAGATGACTAGTTTATATTCGTTCAATGCCAAGTTCAAGTCATTTGTTAGCTTAGCCCTAATATCCTTTTCTTTTTTGGTCTTTAGCCCCATTAATTTGTTTAGTTCTTTAATATGTGGGTCCGTTTTGAGATCATCGACTATTTCTGCTTGACTTAACGTTATTTTGTCCCTATTGAGAAATATTGAATAGACCTTTTTAGACAGAAAAAAATGGTATTCTGACCTCAAGAAATCTCGCACAAAAGATTTCGTAATATCGTTCAGTGAGATTAGGTAATCATCCCTATCACGACTATTTTTCAATGTTCGTGATAACTTACTAATAAAATTAAGCAAATAAGCATGTTGAACCGGGATTCCAACCTGAGAAATCGAGTAAATTTTAGCAAGATTTACTACGTTTATAAGTACAATAATGGCGTCACTACTACTTTTATATAGTTCCCACACTCTCTCGGTGATCCGAGGAACAACAAAAATACCGACAACCTTGTCTCCATTACTATTACGATTTGCCGTTTTCAGATGTTTCAAAAAACTACCTAACTCTCTGCTGATTTGAGATTCTGGTCTAGTGTTCAGTGTCACATCTATGATAGCATTATACCCGTGAGCTTTTGTAATAATATCCGGTCCTCTTGCTGCCTTACAGAAGCGACGTTTATCTGTTGATCCATTCCATTTGACGAAGTGTCTGGTCCTTTTAAAAGAGTTTGTTGAATAGAAAGGAAGATCAAGAATTTTACTAACCACTTTTCCTATAATATACTCGAATAATATAGGTTCGTCATTCTTAATCCAACCATTTTTTTGTTTGTTTGTAGATACCCCTGTACTGTGAGCAGAATGATTACTTAAACTCAAGGTTTTCAAGTACTTTCCAATTTGTCGTAATTCTTCTATCTTAATGTCATCTGGAAAATCCAATTATTTCACATCCTCTGCTTTTGTGTTGATTAAAACTCTAACCATATTTTCTAGGTATTCAGTTTCTTTAAGCCCAGCTTTCCTTGCCAACTCTTTGAGCCTTATAAACTGCAAATCATCTAAGGAGATGAAAAATAAATGAGTTGTGCCCTTCCTTCCAGATTTGATTCTTGAAATTGCATCATTTAATGGAATCCCACCTACTGTTACGAGTTTCACTATATCCCTCACTTCGGCTGAATTCAAATCCTTGCAATTTTTTGCTAACTCGATCTGCTGATCCTTATCTTTTAGTTTAAGAATGCTTCTAACAATATCGATGCTATCTATTTCCCTGTTAGAAACCATTTTCTTGATTATATCAGGTAATTTCTTAACCCGCAGAAACTCTCTCACCATTTCACGGTGTATCCCTAATTTTTCGGCTAATGCTTCTGTTCCCCCTAACATCTTTTGGAGTCTTTCCATTGCGGTTGATAACGTAATCAAATCAACTGCTCGTTTTGTTGTCCTTGTATTTGCAAATGCTAGTGCCCAGTCCTTATTTTCGCTCGTGGGCGAAGTCATATCTTTCTCCCAGTCCACTCTTCTATGGCTATTGTTGCCATATCTTCAATATCAAGTTGCGATTTGTCTGCCTCCTTTTTTAACACCTCCCACGTATTGTTGCTAACATAGAGTTCGAGCGGTCTGGTTTCTTTAACGTAGCTTACTAGTTTCTGCGGAGGATCTTCGGGATGGTTTCTTGCTAGGACAAAAAACCTCCTTTTTTCGTCTCCTCTGTCTAATTTTATCATCTCAGAAGCTATAGATATAATCTTATCATTATCTTCAAAAGCTCGCGTAATTCTAATCGCCTGGGAAGCACTCATTTTGCGGGTTTCCACGTACTTCTTGACATCATCGGGCACAGATTTATATCCGAGATAGTTCCTTACAGCCTGTCTTGAAACCCCCAAAATATTAGCAACTTTTTGGATATCATTACCGTATTTTTCGATTAAATCCATTGTTACGTTCATCTTGTCCGAGTAAGATATGTCCAACCGATGAATATTCTCGCTGAATGAAATTACCTTTGCTTTGGTGTCATCAATACTATCAAGCACTAATGCAGGAATTTTTTGGAAATCTGGATTGGTTGGGTCAACCGAATTCAATTTTTTATAAGCTAAGAATCGTCTTTGACCCACAATAATTTCATATTTCCCGTCATTCTTTACAACTACGATTGGTTGCTGCAAACCAATTTCTTTAATGCTTGTAGCTAATTCATTTACATTTAGAGAGACATCTTCTTTCCTGACATTGTCTAAGCTCACCTTTAAATCTCCAAGGGGAATATTTTGTATCACGCTATGTTTTATTTCCATCCTCGTTCACTCCCATTCCACCGTAACTTTCACTTTCTTCGGCTCCTTTGAACCAAACACAGACTTCTGAACGTACAGTGTTCCTATCACAGGAGACCCTGGACTCTTCTCTTGGAACCTGTAAGTGTTCTTTGTTGCCCGCTCGAACTCAAATTCTATCTCTTTCTTTTCCATATTTTTTCACCCTTTCAAAATCTTCTCAATCTCCGTAATTCCACATTTCCTTTCCTCATCTGGTTGAAACACGTTCACACCCAATCCCATACGCTCCTGTCATACGATCTGGCAGCAACCAACCTGAACTTCGCGTCAGGATGCTTCTCCGATGCACTGTATAGGACCGAAAGCTGGTCGTCCATCATGGAGAATGGCACGAAAGTGGATGACATGTACCTGCCTTCCAGGGTACGTGCAAGGA
>JAJZYV010000115.1 GCA_021797955.1 Thermoplasmata archaeon | reverse complement strand
TTCGGATTCAGTACTATATGCGGTTTGGTTCTTTCAAACACCATGATTGGATAGAGTTATTGAGTATAAATAATTGCAAGTCTATTATGGAAACGTTATGCTAGGAACAGCTTGATATGCTGTTCTATCGAAAGAGAATGTGGTTGACATGAGCCATTAATAATATGTACTGTGGATGATGCTTCATTTACCAATGGATCAATATCCAACATAACAGCCTTTACCCCCTCAAAGAAAAACTGTTCATAAGTCCTACAGTCCATTTTTTTGGATCCCTGTCTGTACTTCTTTTTCAGTATGCTGTCAAGTTCATGCAGTTTATACTTTACATCCTCGACCATGATTCTTGACATAAAGGTGAATGGTTATCTATAAATATCCGAAAAAACAATGAGGAGACTGGAACTGAATAATTGAAAACTCGTCCTGAACGAAAACGAGATTGATGGGTTTATGTGTTAATCACAGAAAATCCATGAACACTAAAGGGAAGGATTAAAAATAATTACATCCCCACCCTACGGGAACAAAATTTTATGGGTGTAAAATAATTTTCCACGCAACGTTCGAATGAGGCAATCCACCTTATAAAGAGAATACATCGCTACTCATCGAACAATTTTCTCAGGAAAGTAAAACTTTGAGATGCAAACAAATCCTGAGTTTTGGAGAACTTACGCCACATTTTCATCATTTCTGAGAATCTAATGTCATATGGAGTAAATGACTCAACACTTACAAACTTATTATACTTTATATTTCTCAAGCTATTCTTAAATTCTTGCCAGTTTATTTGGCCAGTTCCAGGTATGCCGCGATTATTCTCACAAACCTGAATATGGAATGTTTTATCAGCAGTTATTTCGAAAGCCCTTGACAATGATTCCTCTTCTATGTTCATATGAAAAGTATCAAGAAGAATACCAAAATTGCTAGAGCCTATTTGCTCAATAAGTTCTCCAACCTGTTCTGCAGTATTTATTAAAAATGTATCATACCTGCACAAAGGTTCCAGAGCGATATTTATCCCTGTGTCTTCTAATAAACCGGAAAGCTCCCCCAGAGCTGAAGCAACCCTTGATACAAGTTTTTTTCGTTCGTTTTCAGATATCTGGACCAATTTACCTACTGGGGAATACAGAGGACCACAAATTAAGGTTGACCCCACATGTTCAGAAATGTCTATTAGTTTTTTAACGTAATTCTGCGCATTTTTCCTGGTTCCATAACTTTCTGAAGTAAAATCATTTAACTCGCTTCCACCTCCAACAATTATTGGCGTTACGTGATTCGATAGACTTGAAAGTGTCTCCATCAAGCCTACTTTATCAAGCACGCCAGTAAGTGTTGGAATCTCCACTCCCTGATACCCCAGCGAGGACGCTTTACTTATGAACTCATAGTTATTTTCCTCTGGGTTTGAAGTCCAGACCCATGCACTTATTGCCAACTTTTGATTTTCTTGACTCTTCACTTAATTTTACCTCCTGGTCGATCTTAAATCTTCTATAGCCTGCAGTGCCGCGTTTCTTCCAGGCAGGCCTGCAACACCTCCACCCGGATGTGTGGCGGCGCTACACATGTAGAGGTTAGGTATTTCGCTTGCATAGCGACTAAATCCACTAAAAGGTCTCAAAGAGAGCATCTGGTCGATGGTTGGTTGACCAATGACTGGATCACCGTTAACTAAATTTGGATTGTAGGTTTCTATGTCTTGAGGACTCAAAACTTTCATTTTTAAAATAGACTTCCTTACATTCACGGCATATCTCTCAAGAATCTGCAGACTTATCTCAGCGAACTTATTTTTTTCATCCTCATCCCATGGCCTACCATTAACTCTGGACGGGGCTCTTACAAAGTTCCAAAGGACATGACCCCCTGCTGGTGTCCTACTTTTATCATATTTAGTGTAGTTGTTTAGCGTCATAAACGGTGTTCTGGGAGGTTTTCCCCTTATGCACTCATTAAATGCCTCCGATACTTCATCCATGGTTTCCCCTATTTGAACAAGTCCTGCATTTCCTGTATCTTCTGATAAGAATTCTAACGGTCGGTCCATGGCTGCATGCACCATTACCTGTGTAACAGAAGAATATCTAAATTTCTCCACTTTCCTCAGGAAACTTTCAGAAAGCTGTCCTCTGGTAACTAATTTGCCAAAGAGGGCCTTTGGTTCGACATTTGCAATTACCCCTTCCCTGGCTTTCAGGACTTTACCAGAGAGCAATTTTACACCAATAGCAATACCACTTTTTACCTCAATCTCACTAACTGGATCACCAAGTATGATTTGTCCATTATGTTTCGCTATAAAATTGCTTAGAGATTTGGGTAGAGTGTGCATTCCACCAACAGGAATACCTCCACCTTTCTGTTGAAGCAGACCGGCAAAAGTCAGAGCTGTAAGTGCACTGCCTGGATCTTCTGGAGACAATGGGGCATGATTGCTCCCCCAAAGTGAAAAAAATGCCTTAGTCTCTTCTGCCTCAAAATTTTCGTTTAACCAGTCTCTCGCCGACATAAACGACAGTCTCAGGAATTCCATACCATCGTTCGAATCTTCTAGTATGGACATCATTTCTGAATACTTCATAGGTGATGAGGCAAAGCCTTCTTCAATGATCTCATAGGCGTTAGTATAATAGTTATATATTTCTAAATATTTTTTTGCATCTGATTCTGAAAATTGCGATATAGTACGTGCTGTTTGCCTAACATCTCTGTAAATCGTTATGGCTTTTCCATTTTTGAAAGGTGTCGATGCGACTACGTCCGGAGTTATGTCCCTATAACCATAATTTTTTAGATCAAGTTCTGTTTCAACAGGCCCTAGTCTCCATATATTTATAGAAGTGGCCATTACGTCGTGTTTATATCCTGGGATAGTTATTTCATCTGTAAGAGCACTTCCTCCAAGATAATTATTCTTTTCCACGACAATTGCTGAAAATCCCGCTTTAAGTAGGTATGAAGCACTGGTTAACCCATTTGTTCCACCTCCCACTATTATAAAATCAAATTCCGCTGTCATAATTACAAATTCTTTAAGCAATCAACTCTTTTAAATTTTGCAGCAGAACTAATATGTGTTCAGGTAATTTTAATGAAAAATTGGTCATCCAACTTTTTATGGGTTAGTGGATAAAGCTTAATTTTCCACATCTGAAATATAATGTGACTTATAGGGGGTTTCCTGTTCCTGTAACCGAATGTCTTATTCTCAATGGGTACAATCTTTGAGCAGATCTCTTCTATCACTGTATTTGTTGTCTAGTGTGTGAAAAAGTTCATTACATTGTCACTATACATATTAATGGACAAGGGGTTCTCTCCCGCATTGCGGAAATAGAGCTTGGTTTCCCTTTCATTTACTGCATGAATCTTAACAACTTTTTTCATTGGTTCTGATGATCCATTATTAACCTTCCAGAGAAAATTAAACCCAAGCAGTACTAAATAAAGGTGGCTTTCGCCCAAGAAATAATATATCTAAATGTTAGATAGAACTGCCCACGCAAAGGTGTGAAGTGCTAGAAATTTAAATGCTGAGTGTAGAATTTTTCAAATTTATTAAGTAGAGCTTTAAATCAAGTAAGTTTCTAATCCAAGAGTTTCCCAAGTAATGCTTTGGCACTTTGGTAAAGGAAGAAATCGTCAGAACCCACAGCCATTATTTTAAACCCTTTTTTAATGAAGTTTTTTGCCTGTTTTATGTCAAACGATAAAGTTCCTCCAGGCTTTCCAACATTCTCGCTTATTTTCAGCATCTTGTCCATTGCCTCTAAAACGACAGTAGATGTGGGATCACCAAGATGGCCAAGTGATGCTGCTAGATCGTTAGGTCCAACAAACCACCCGTCAACTTCTTCAACAGATATAATGGATTCAAAGTTTTCAACCGCTTCCTTTGTCTCGATCTGGACTATTACCAAAGTCTCTTCGTTGGAGGTTTTCAGGTATTCATTATGTTCTGTGAAATAGCTGGAGGCTCTTCTGGCTCCTGTTCCTCTAATACCCGTTGGTGGATATTTAGAAAATGAGACCGCGTTTTTAGCTTCTTCGACATTATTAACCATAGGAACCATTATCCCATGGCCTCCTACGTCTAAAGCCTGCTTAACATAAACCAGCTCATTTCTTGGAATCCTAACAACTGGGGTTATCGTTTTTGAAATAGCCATCAACATTTCTTCTAGTTGAACGACAGTTATCGGTGCATGCTCCATATCGAAAAGAAACCAGTCGAAATCGTTCAATGAAAGAATCTCAACCACCTCAGGATTGGTGATTGTTATCCACGAACCCAAAACTAGCTGATTTTTTTTAAGCTTTTCCTTCATTAGATTTTTCATTTTGCGTCTCATTCTTATTTCTAAAGTGATATTATCATTTCGGTTTATTTTAGTGATGGGAATGCATAAAACATCGGAATAGTCTTAGATTTTAAAAATTGTGTATTTGACAGGGTCTAGGTAACGAAAGATTAAATAGTGTCTTAATTCATTATATCGTGTATGGTTGAATCAGTTGACGTTAGATCAAACAGCCTTGAAAAGGATTCTATAACATTGCGTGGTCTTGTATTCCAAGGAATGGGACAATTATCACCAATTGGAATATTTGGAGGATCTATTTTAGGAGCCGCTTCATTTGCTTTAGGTGCAACCCCTCTTGCGTTCATATTTGGATTTATAGTTGCTCTCCTCTCCGCAAACTCTATTTTCCAATACTCAAAACATGTGGCAAGTGCTAGAGGATATTATGGGTATGTGGGAAACGGAATGGGAAAAATTGCTGGGGGTTACACATCGTATTTGTATGTATTTTACCAATTCGCTAACTTATCTTTCATATTTGGATATTACGTTCTTACTTTTTCGCCTACATTCAGTTATGTATTCGGCGGGAACATCTCCAATAACTATGGACTTCTCTATCTTGTACTAATATCTATTCCTGCATTTTATATAGTTTATAGAGGTATAAAACCATCATACAAATCGCAAATAATTTCTAATGTAATACAAATTATATTTGTTGTTGTCATGTCACTCATAATCATAATAACAGCAACTGACAACTCTCTGATAGTATTTACTCCTGCAGCGACAGGTGCAGGTTGGGGAGGAGTTTTTCTTGGTTTCATAACTGGAAGTTACCTTGCATTTGCGGGATATGGTTCAATAGTTCCTCTCGGTGAAGAAGCAAGAGCACCTAAGCGCACAATTGGACTTTCAGTTATAATATTGGTGTTAATAATGGCAGCAATATACCTTCTAGGATCATACGCTATGATTGTGGGTTGGGGAATCGCTGATATGGGGGCTTTTAGTAGCTCTATATACCCAGGGTTCGTGGTCATTGGTACACATGTAGATAAAATTAGCAACTATGTATTTTTTATTCTTAATTTCTTTGTTGTGTATCCTTTGTATGTAACCATGGCAACAGCCGTTTCAAGAAATATTTATTCTATGTCAAAGGATGGGCTTCTTCCAGCAAGGTTCTCCAGGACTCACGCCAAGTACAGAAGTCCTCATCAGGCTTTATTGCTAACTCTCATCTCCTTTGTTATAATCAGTGTTGTTGCATCATTAATTTTTGTTCTAACTCAGGGAAGTTTCTCCGGTGGCTATTTTGACTATTTCCTATTCTTTGCCACTTCAAGCACAATAACAACCCTTGTCATTCATTCTGCGCTGAATGTGGCATTAATACGACGCTCCAGTGCAGAAAATAAGAATACAATAGTATTTGTTTCAGTAAGATACGTATTTCCCGTTGTAACAACTGGTTTTATAATTGTGTCCCTTTATTATGCAATCTCTACATTAACAATGCCCCTCATATTCAGTCCTGTTCTTGTTTTGGTATACAGTGTACTAGCAATTATTCTAACAATAATGTACAAGGGAAAGGTAACAATACCAGGCTTCAAGGACAATGGAGGTGAAATTACCCAATCATAAAAATGTATTATCATTATTTCAAATAATATTAGAAGATCCTAATTGTTCTGACCCACTTAATTTAGAACACTGATTATGATCTACCACAGTTGAGTTGGCACCTATTCCTGAGGCAGGTATTCAACCACAGGAGCTAAGCTTATAAACGGCGCTTCGCCACTAACATGCAGGACACTGATCTCAATCATGTCACTCCTAAATAGAAGTCTCAATTCAGGACTCTATGGGTGGTTGGTGACTCTATTCTCCATCTCTCAGGTGGGATAGTGACACTATAGTCTAAGACGTAACTTTATGAACTATATTCCCATACTTTATTATGGGTAGACAACCGTCATTAGAGGTCAAGAGGCATCTGACTTCCATTGAATTAAGAAAACTTATAAAGGAAGAGCAGAAGAGAGGG
>JAJZYV010000114.1 GCA_021797955.1 Thermoplasmata archaeon | reverse complement strand
CAAAAAGGGTTCTGCGGCAAGAATAATCCACCATCCCGGTGATAAGATAATGTGATATTCCATCTACCATTTCCATTCAGCTGTGGAGATGAAGGGATGAGGAGTTGCGTAAAAGCATCTTCAGGGAAAGGAATCAAACATCTATTATACACGGTGGTGGAAATGATTGTATGTTTTTTCTTGTTACTGGGATCCATGGGAGGCTTTAATGTAAGGAAATATGTTGGAGCAAGTATGGTATTTGCAGGAAGAATGATGCAGCTATGAAGAGAGCTGGATCTTTTGCCGTATAGACTTTTTCTAAAAACCTAAGTCGATCACGGATGATCCTCTAAACTGAATTTACATTCAGACCAGTATTTTCTTGGCTCCAATGATTATTATTAATAGTGAGACTTTTATTCATGCGTGTTTCATGTATATTATAATGAGCTCGTTGCGTGATTTCAGCACCCCTGAAGCGTATAACCAGATCAGAAGTATGAATACACTTGCCAGGCTAGAACCTATTGTGGACTGGAATGCTCTTGGTTCCATGGTATCATCTCTCTTCAAAAATAGCACAGAGAAGGAAGACCTAACTTCAATGAGATCACCATGATCAAGACGCTGTTCATACAGGAACTTTACGGCCTCGGTAATGAGTCAACGGAGAGGAGACTCTATGAAAGGACTTCGTTCGGGCATTTCCTCCACTGTCCTGATAATATTCCTGATGCCAGAACCATATGGCTGTTCCATGAAAGGCTGTCATCATTCGGCATGGCAAGTAGTCTGCACCAGTTTAAAATAAGTGAAAAGGAGGGGAAAGACAGAAAAAATTAAGGGGTTTTGAAGAGAACATCCACATTCAGCGGAATGATCATGCCGAAAAAACAGGTTTACTATTGTCTTGTTAGAGGCATTATAAGATTGTAGAAAAGGTCATGTATTTTTATGCACACCCATCTCAAATAGAGTCAAAATATAAGCGAATGAATTATTCGATAGGGCCAAGAAATTTTAACATATCTTTGCCAGTCTTTGTAATTTGAACTTCTTTCGATCTTCCTCCACTCTCCACTTGTTCGATAAGTTTCCAGTCTTTCATCTTTTCAAGATAATTGGTATTTAGGCTTGCATAATAAGCTTGTGTCTTGTTTTCGCCGTTGGAATAAATTAGTCCGTTTTCAACTGCAATTTCCATAAGTCGTTTTTTCTTTATCTTACCTCCATGTTTGGCAATTAGGTCAAGCAATTTTATTTGTTCAGATTTTGGCTGTTCTATGTGGTATTCAGGTAAGAATTCGATACTCTTCAAACCAGTAGAAATGGGTTCCGTTATCTCAGGTTTTACATTGTAGTTATCGGGCACAGGATAATAAGGAATTATATTGGTGAGTTCCCTGAAAATACTGGCAGTCAACATCCCAGCTATTGCCTCAATTTTCGACCCCGAAGCAACATTTATGAAAATATCATTGTTCTTTTCTTCCTCAATTATTTCTCTCATAGCCCGCAATACACCATATAAGTCAATTATGTTACATTCCTTCACCTTAGTCTCAATCCTCATAGTAGAGAGAATCTTTTCAACTTCTTCTCTGAAGGACTTTGCATCGTCTTTATCTTTGTCATTGAAGGCGAGTAACCACACCCGATCAGCCTTCATTTCCCGTGCAGGAATTGTGATGCGATCAAGTTCATATCCTGCTGGTGCAATATGAATCCTAAGACTTACTCCTTTTAACATGTCTGAGATGATTAATGTAATTAAGGTTATTAAGTTTATTAAATGGATAGTGTTTAATAACCATAAATGAATGTGAAAAAATCATGCAGTGTAATGAATGTGAAATGTCTACAGACATAGGAGGAGAGGAAGAAAAAGAGGATTCTTCTACAAGTGAAGCAATTGCTTCACTTTTTAATGCTAATAGCTTCACTATTGGTGACGCTAACAAAGAAAGGAGGTCGACTGTCTATCCTAATCAAAGAGTTTGGGAACTGAGAGGCCCTCCCTTGCCAACCGGATTAATTCCGAGGATTGAGTATTCAAAGAGACATTTGGATTTCCTCTCTATACAATTTGGTGTGCCATATATCATGCTGAATCTAGATGTCGTAGAAAGGTTGACCGACAGAGGCTTCACTGCTCTTGATATTTATCCATATGGTAACATTATTACTACATCGACTATACATGATGATACCCTTTGTAATTTTACTGTAGAGCACGAGATTGATGTGATTAAGAAATTTGAACCTGCATGGCATATCCCTTGTGACTACCCAACCTATTACGAAGATTGCGATGAAGGAAGAGAATGGTTCATAGATGCAACAGTGGAAGACACTTTGAGTTTTATTGAAGCAGTTGAAGATACTTCAATTGATGTCCTCCCTTTAGTAAAGGGTATAAACGAAGGTGAATGGATGAGATCTATTTCACGTTTCAGAAATAAAGGGATTAATCATTTTGCTTTCTACGTCAAACAGTATTTTGGTAACAATAATGGAAGAAATGATGAATTAATGGTTGATCATATACGGCGCATGGTATCCTCCTGCCATCCAGATTACCTAATGCTAATAGGGTATCAGTCTCCATTGAGGGTACGAGACATCCCTCCTGAAGTTCAAGCTTTTGCAGGAGAACGGTGGATCAGAGGCAGTAAATTAAGCAAACTGACTCCCGAACAAGCGAGAATTGAATATCTAGATTGGAGAAGGCAGTTCGAAGAGCAATGTATTGTTCGGCAATCCGTCCTAAAATTCAATGATGAAAGTCTTTCAAAGGAGGTATATTAAATGGGTGGAGGAGGAGGTACAGGAAATCTCTTTAGGACTTACAAAAATGGGGGTTATAGCCAAAGAGGTTTTTCCTCTGGACTATCATATTCCAAGGAATCAAAGAAATCTAATGAGTCTGCCGAAAGTATATTTGATGCTCATGTCAGAAGGATTCGAGTTTCTAAGAACGAAAGGTTACATCTGGATGGCCTAAAGAACGAAATAAGTGAATCGTTGTCTCGGGATATGAAAGTGAGGAGGGTCAATGTTATCGGGTCCACTGCTAAAAATACACAGATCAAAAATAGTAAAGGAAATGATATAGATATAATGGTGGAGCTTGACGAAAAAGAACATGGAGAGTGGTTGAAGCAAGAAAATGGACCGAGAAACTCCTTAGAAAAGATTAAAAGAACATTGCAAAAAGACCCTAGATTCAAGAATGTGAAAATGCATGTTGACAGGAATGTTGTGACGGTAGAAGTTGGAAATCAGAAGGCTGATGTAATGCCCTCTTTCCTAAGAAAAGATGGTGGTCATGTCATACCTGATACTTCGGGAGAACAGAAGTGGATCAAGACAAACCCAAGGCTGTCAAGTAGGCTTTTCAAAAATCTGGATGAGAAATACGATAACAAACTAAGCGAACTAACAATGGAAGTAAAGAGTTGGAATCAAAAAAATGGAGGGTATCTTACTTCACACCATATCGATTGCATGACGTATGATTACTTTAGAAAAAACAAGCCAAAAGATGGAGAAAATTCACACAAGGTGAACACCAGGGAGTTTTTCGAAAGAATTCCTTGGAATCTCAAACGTCACGTAAGGGACCCAGTTTATGGTGAAAGGGCAGATAGTTATCTTACTGATATTAGGAGAAGAGAAGTTATTGCAAATTCAAAAAAATCAACAAAAATACTCAGACAAGCTGAAAAGAAAGCAAGAAATGGAGACGAAGTAGAAAGCAATAGACTTTACAGAGAATTTCTAGGAGAATGAAACAATGAGCACTGAGAATGATGAAGAGGTGTTGAAATGTGGATTGATTAATGTAGCTAGAAGAATTGAAATTGACAGCAATTATTCCGCAAGGAGGCATTTCAATGCAGGGGCATTCTTCAGAATACTTCATTATCTTACAGGAGTCGGGGCTGCAATTCTAGGTGCCATAGCAGCATATTCTATTTATTTTGGAGAATACGTTGCTTTAAGTGCCGGGGGATTAACTGCCTTAGCTTCCACTGTCCTCATTGCTGTTTTTACAGTTGTAAGCCCTGGTGAACTTGCGGCCCAGCACTATTCTGCTGGTAGAGATTACTTGGCGCTTCACAATGATACATTATACGTACTCGATGTAGACGTAAAAATCTCTACAAACAAAGAAATGGAAGGAAAAATCGGAAAGCTTAAAGATACCCTGGATAAGCTTAATTCTTGCAATGGCACATTGTGGACTCCATCACGAGCATTTAAAAAGGCTAGGGAAGACATAAGAAAAGGACACACCGATTATGACCTCCATGATGAGACGAAACTAACATGATTGTGAAAGCAAAATAGCTTTTGATTGAAGTTCAGGAAATATGTCTATAGAATATATTAATTATATTCCCAATTTTTACCATGAGCTCCTGGTTGAATCGTGGTGATATACAAAATTAAAGGCTTACTCCTCGTGTCCAAAAAAAATTACTGTTTATCGAAGTGCATGCTCAAATTAGATATCCTTGACTTGAGCCAGATGTAGTCTTTCTCCTCTATAAGCCCATTATCCTCAATCTTGTGAGCCATTTCGATTAGTTTTGGCTACATCGAACTCCAATCGTTCCTAATCTCATTCCTTATGACTTACTGTTCCTCAGTCTCTTGTTTTTCAGGTTTTCCTTTAACCATGTGTAATTATACTCTATCTGAAGTTTACAATGGTTTAGAAAGGAGAACTCCAGTTAATCAGTCATTTGCGCATTTTCCATGAGATTTTATTTTATTTTTTTTGTATTACCTACCATCTTATGGAAGAATGGTTTCAGTTTGAGTATGTCCATCAACTGTTCTGCATCCTGATCCACCTCATTCAGGTCCCATTCCATCTTCCTGCTTTCGTATAGTGATCCGACTGCATGTATGTTCCCGAGGATCTCCAGAGCTCTCTCTCCGCTCATGTCCATCCCGGAATTCTTCAGCTTGAGTCTCAGTATCCGCAGTGAAAGCAGTGCAATGACACATACGAATATGTGAAGGGATATCTGCTGGTCTGTCCATGTGAATACCGGCGTTACAGATATGTTGTCGTCATAGTTCATCTTCCTGAAGCTTTCCTCTATGATCCACCGGTCCTTGTAATGATCTATGATTGATGAGGTTTCCATGTCGGTCCTGTCCGTGAACATGACATTCTTGCCAAACATGAAGTCAACCAGATCCTTCTTCTCCGTTATTGTGACGGAGAATGTGCCATTGCCATCTATTGTATATTCAATGTACCTGTTCATCTTCTTCTCCTTCAGGTATCCGTCTATGGTCTTCGTCATATTTCCTATCTTTCTCTTTCTCCTGGATCTGTTCGCATCTGCAATGTAATCGCTGATATAGGCCCTGCATTTCTCCACCTTAGAATCGAAAGTTTTCTCCTTCCTGCCTGCCAGTGCCGGATTGTATGTTATCACGACGGCATGATCCTTACCGTAAACCTTTGCGGTTGTCCTGTAATACATGGTTCCGTCATCCAGTTTTCTGTATTCGTCCATGGGTATCCTCAGGAGATCCTTCTGTGTTGAGGGTCTCAGGGCACCGATGTAGTGGCATTTCATGTCGTTTATGTTGCCATCGCTGTTATTCCCTTTGTCCATTATGATGGTTATATTCTCGATGCTTTCCGTGAACTCCTTATAATTCTTCACATATTCAAGGAACGTTCCGAATATCTCCACGTCGCTTCTGTTTGCCTCATATGTGGAATGAAGCAACGGTATGCCCTGTGAATCCACAAGAAGCCATATTGCGATATGCAGCAGATCATTCCTGTGCACCTTGCTGTGTGTCTTTCTTGCAATTTCTCCGTCATAGGCATACTGGTCTATGAACGTCGGGAAATTGGTTGTGTCAAAGAACAGTTCCCTGAGATCAACCATGTTCATGATGGAATGCAGTATCTCCCTCTGCATGGCATCCATCTTCACATCAGTTACCTCATGCGTGTTGTTCCAGAAGTTCTGCCCGGACAGCAGATTCCTGGATGAAGGGTAGATGATCTTCATGAATGAATGTGAATACCACTCCGGAAGCTTCCTGTGGCTTACTGGATGTACCACTCTGTTGATAGCCGTAATAAGGATATAATCACCTATAGTCAGTTTCCCCCTGCTGTCCACATGCCTGTTGATGGAATTTACGAGTCCTATCTCATCAAGTATGGAATATATGGCAGCTGTGGAACCAAATTCCAGTATGGAGAACTTTTCCGGTTTGACCTTATGTCCAGCCTGCATCTCCCGTATCCTTTCTATTGATCCAAGATATAGCTGTGACACAATTCTTGGCTTTCCGTTTACCCTTGCACTCTCCACTATGTAATAGTAATCCTGGTTTCCCTTCTTCTTGGGGATTATGGATGCCATGTATAAGCATATAGGGTAATA
>JAJZYV010000113.1 GCA_021797955.1 Thermoplasmata archaeon | reverse complement strand
TTGAGTTGAATCAGGATTAGTACTACAAATTTATTTTTAAAAATTTTTTAAAACCTATTTCTGCCTTTCTGCATATGCCATTTTTGCAGACATTGGCGAGAATTTTTTCCATCTGTCCAGAAACGGGAGAACCTCTTCATTTACCTGATCCATTACATTGAGATATTTCAAGATACCAAGTACGGCTGTGTCGGCATCTCTGACGGCTGATATGAGATCTCGGGAAAAATTAGTTGAATCTCCTCCTGAAAAAACTCCTGGGATTGAAGTCATACCATTTTGGTCTGTTATAGTTTGACCCTGTGGTGTAAGCTTAAGCATTCTCATATATTGATCACCAAGGAAAGAATAATCAGATTCCTGTCCGGTAGCTTCTATGACAAAATCAACATTGACACTTAAAATCTTATCTTTCTTTGGAACAGGTTTTGCTCTTCCTCTGCCCTCAGGAACCATATCATTTTGCCAGTATTTGACCTCAACTATACGATCCCCTTCCTTTGCATATTCGAAAGGAGTGACTTCCCACACATAGGTCACTTTCTCTTCCATGGTTTCTTCCATCTCCTCATCAGCATTCATGGAAGGATATCCTGGTCTGTCAACATCTCTCCTTCTGTACATAATATATACATTTTCAGCTCCAAGTCTAATGGAGGTTCTTGAGGCATCATTGGCTGTAAAACCTCCACCAATGACAACAACATTCTTTCCAACATTTATATTCTCTCCCAGAGAGGTTCTTCTAAGAAATTCAGTTGCATGCATGATGTTTTGAGCATCACTGCCTGGAGTGCCTGTCATCCTTGGTTTATGGTTACCAATTCCTAAATATACTGCATCGTATGATTTTAATATCTCTTCAAATTGAACGTCCTGACCGATCTTTGTGTTAAGATATACATCAACACCCTGAGACGTTATAAAACCAACTTCCTTCTCAATAACGTCATGAGGCAATCTGTACTTTGGAATGCCAACTCTCATAAATCCGCCCAAAACAGGAAGTGCCTCGTAAAGAGTGACTTTTACGCCCTGAATTGATAAATAATAGGCGGCGCTAAGACCAGACGGTCCACCCCCAATAATTGCAACAGTTTTCCCTATGAACTTCTTTTTTGGAAGGTGTATCACTTCACTATAGTCTTGAAATTTATCTGCTGCATATCGTTTAATGTGCCTTATTGCAATTGGTCCACCAGTATCATAGAGAACACAGATATCCTCACATAGATGAGTGCAAACTCTCCCTATTATTGCGGGAAATGGTAAATTTTCAAAAACTATTTTAACGGTTTGACCCGGATCATGAACTGCTGTGCTGTTAACATACCCTCCTATGTCAAGGGAAGCTGGGCATGCCTGCGTACAAATATTGCATCCAATGCATCTCGAACCCTCAGCATAAGCTTCATTATCTGTGTAACCTATAACAGGCTCAATATCGAAGGTCTTAACTCTATCTTCGGGGTCTTCTGATTTTATCTTAACCCTTTCAAATTTGAGCATAGACATTCATCCTGTAATTTTCGCAAATATTATAACATTTTTGTAATTTTGAAATATAGTTGGAAGCAACCCATTCTATCATTTGAATACCAAAATAGAATTTCAGGATGCCAAATGAAGGTATGGCCCAATATAGAATATTGCCACAGTGAGATTAGTTAGAACGATTGCTGATAACAGAACATATAGATAATTCTTGCTTACCACAAAGTCAATGACTGCGCTAATCAATACTATGACAGGAGTGAAAATTAGCACCCACAAACCCAAAGAAATGAAATATATTCCATCAAGATTTACGATTCCTGAAGGCATGTTGGAAAGAGGAACAAGATTTGATCTCAATGTGGTGGGAGAAGTTGTATTATAACTGCTGATTTGTGCAAGAGTATATCCATCTCCACCTCCCTTAATCATCATTAGAACCACCCCTGACACTATGAAGAACATGCTTACAACTACTGCCGCCCTTAATGTAATACTTATAACTTTTGTTAAATCTTCATTGTCTTTGTCCATTTTTTTCACCTATCCTGAAAATTACATATAGGGACACGATCAAAATCCCAGATATAGCAATTGCAATATAGAATCTATCAAGCCCGGACAAACTTATGAATGTCCCCTTTCTTAATCCTTCAAGAGCCATTTCCACTCCAAGATAACTGAGTATGGCAAAAAAGACCCATCTAACATCCTTATTAGATATCTTAAGAAGTATCTTGGATCCTATTATGGCCCCTATTAAAACGCCGATTGCTGTTGCCGCAGCAAGATAAAACTGAATAAAACCATTATACCAGTAAATAGAACTGCTGGTCGCAGCTGTTATACCAATCATGAAATTACTCGTCGTGGTAGTTACCTTCATCGGAAGGTTCATTGCCCAATCCATTCCCAGAACTTTTAGTGCACCACTACCTATACCCAGCAGACCTGACAGCATACCAGCAAAAAACATAATTATTTCACCAAGCCACCATCTGATTCCTATGTATTCTACACTCTTCTTCTGATTCTGATCATAATATTTTCCATGCAGTTGAAATATTCTGCTTGTGAAATCTGGTTTTACAACCTTTGTTCCCTCATATTTTCCTCTGTTTACAGTGGGAACTATGGAAGTAAGTATAACAATACCAAAAAGGAGGTATAGAACCCATTCAAGGCTATACTTATAAACAACCGTTACCGTAAGAGAACCCACGATAGCTCCAAGAGTGGTGGCAACTTCAAGCCCCACTCCTATCTTCACATTAGCTATCTTCTTCTTCGTATATGTACCGGCTGAACCTGCAGATGTTGCTATGGTTGAAATCAAACTTGCTCCTGTTGCAAAAATAATAGGTACCCCATAGAACAGAGTAAGTATTGGAACCAGAACTGACCCCCCGCCCAGGCCGGTAACAGAACCTATGATACCTGCAATTATGCCTCCTGCAACTATTTCTATGAACTTCAGGAGGGTCATCACCTCAGTCATGGGATGTCATTACAGGATGTTATTTATTGGTTTTTAGTCTATTGATATTGTAAAATATTATTTTCTTTTCTTAATAATTTCTGAAAGAACTGTCTTATCCAGGTCACTTTTAAATTTAATCTTCTTTGTTTTAAGTATCTTGGCAATTTTGTCAGTTATTTCTGCTATATCTTCAGCGGGGTAGTTTCTCAAAATTATCATTTCCTTTTTTCCAATTGGGAATATGAGCTTAAGCCTTGAATTTTCTGAATTGTAACCCAGTGGTTTTCTTCCCTGTCTAATTTCGCGCATATTAAGTTCTAATCTTACCTGGTCGTGCTGGAGTTCTTCCTGTGTTTGCTTACCCTTTTCTGCTATTTCATCAAATATTAGAGGGAATACCTTTTCTAAGGATTTCCAGTCAAAGGATTCTTCAAAAAAAATGTGCCCGCTTAAGTTCTTCACAGCATGGTATATATTTCTCATTAATTTAATTTCTTTTTATTAATTGCTTTGAGGCGACTTATCATTAAATATTGTTTTAAGCTATTTTAAAGCTGAAAAGGTTTTTTATCTTGGAAAGAGATGAGGGCATTGCAAAGGCACAATGATACAGTAGATTATTGTATTCATTACCGACTCTCTCCATGCATGATTCCAATAAAGTATGGATTGTGAGTAATCAACTATAGCCCTGTGGTGTAGTGGCCAAGCATTGCAGGCTCTGGACCTGTCGACGGCAGTTCGAATCTGCCCAGGGCTATTTTTACAATCAAAATTGTGTAATCTATCCGTTTTAACAATGGAAAACACAAAAATCTTAAGTTCTAAGGTATATTGAAGGCGTGTGGGAGAAGAGAACGAGACTCAGGATTTGAGCAGGAGATATTGTCAGGCCATAGATACTGAAATAGACGCATCTCATGATTACTTTCTATATATCTCAGAAATGAAGCTTGCCATAGCCTCGCTTGGAATGGCTGTTGCCTCAGGAGTTAGACTCCAAGCAACAAGGGAAATTTTGGATATGGCAGATACACTTTACCAGAATATTACAGACCCTGATTCGTTATTACCAGACAACCAGAGAAAGCAGTTAAACCACGCAGAAGAAGTCTGGCTTGATATGAAAGATAAAATGAGTAAAGGAGACCAAAGAGCCGCAAGTTTGCTCAGTGCCCATGCATTCATGGAAAAGGCAGTGGTACATCTTGCCATTTGTAAAAAGGATGAAATGTTCAAGGACATAATAACTGATTATCTAATTAATTATCTAGAGAAATTAAGCGTTTTCATCTATAGGGAGGCTATTGGTCATGTTATGCTTTGAGATCCTTCTCCACTTCATGCATTGAATGTTTTTGCGGGGTAAATTCATCTTTCGCAAAGTCATTTTTTGGAGGAGGAATCTCTTTAATTTCAACTGACCATATTATCAATTTTGAAGTATTAATCTAAAAAATTCTTCATTCCATGTATCATATTCAATAGTTCAGTGAATCAACGAATTGATCAATCTTGTCAGCAACAATTTGAGGAAATTCAAGCATTGGAACATGACCCGCATCTTTTATTACAATGAAGCTTGCGTTCTTAACGCCGCTAAAATATCTCTGGCCTTCCGACATATTTAGAACTTTATCCTTTTCCCCCCAAATAATAATTTTTGGAATTAGAGATTTTGAAAATTGTTCCCGAATTTCATTAAGATTTTTCTTTCTCAAACCAAAAATGTTCACTGCGTATTTTACAAGGTTAAAATATGATTCCCAGTTGTCCCTGTTCCCGTAATATTCATAGGACTTTTGAATTAACCATTCAGGCGGTTTGGTTGCGCTAAAAGAATTTTTCCACCCTACTGCAATGGTTTCCATTGTAGGTTTCTGCTTCTTATAATACCAATTAATTGGCCAGGCTGACATTAATCTATACATCATCCCAATAGTGTTATTCCCACCAAAAGGATCAATAAGAACGCATCCTGAGATTTTTTTGTTTCTGAATATTGAATAGAGCATTGAAATTCCACCGCCCATGGAATTTCCAACAAGAATGGGGTTTGATATATTTTCTTGCTCAATTAATAAGTCAATGGCTTTAATGAAAGGACCATTTTCTGAATAGAAATCCTTCATCTCCTCCATATCAAATTTGGTCTTTCCGTGTCCGGGAAGATCTATGGCAAACAACCTGTATTTTTTTTCGTCGAGTAATTCCATGAGTGGATTCCACACCTCTATAAAGGCACCTAGGCCATGAATAAAAATCAGATTTCGGTCACCTTTACCTCTCTTCTTATACCGTATTACTTTGTTATCGTTTCTCACATATGAATAATCATCATCTTCGTCTTTATTTGTCATTTATCCATCCTGAACCTTTTTCTCAAGTTTGTAATATTGTATTCTCGCCTGAATATATACCGATTTAAACAATAGGGTTACTGATCCACTTCTTGCATTACTTTAGCTAACTTTATGAAACTCAAGTAAATTTCCTATTCACTGGTTTCATTCAATAGTTTCATTACCAGATCAGGTCGATCTGTTCCTATGGAATCGACTCCTGCATTGATGCAATTCATAATTTCCTCTTCACTATTTGGTGTCCACACACTTACATTAATTCCTCCTTTGTGGCATAAGTCTACATAACTCCTGTTGATCCCTTCAAAATATAGAGAAAGAGTATTGCTTTTACAACTTCTTGCTACTGTAACTGGATCGACTGGAAACCCTGCAAGGAGTGCACCACTTTCTAAAGATGGAATATGTTTTTTTATTTCAAGGAGAATTTCGTGATAGAATGAGATTACGATTGTCCTTTTTATGATCTCTGGTTTATCATTAAAAAGCTTAATCATTGCCTTAACAGTGTTTACGTCCTTGAGTTCAACGATCACAGGTATGGATATGCTCTTATAAACATCTTCAAGAATGGGTATTTTTTCCCCATTTTTTAGTTTTATGGCCAATATATCTTGAAGCTTCATATCTGATATCTTTTTATTTAACCCGGCAACTCGATTTAGATCAGCATCATGATTGACAATCAAACTTCCATCCAGACTTAGGTGAACATCGCATTCAACTGCATTACATCCAAGCTTCTCTGCTCCTAAAAATGCCTTCAGTGTATTCTCTGGAAAAAGATCACCGCCCCCCCTATGTGCAATAACAAACATTTCTTTCATTTTCAAAATTGCATATATATTCTTAAAGATTTACAATTGTTTGAACGAAGGAGATGAAGTAACCAAAATTTATGTAAATATATATAGAACTATATGGGGAAACTATATAAATTGGTTGCAATGTATCAACTATGTTTAAAGCGATGGATGATAGTAAAATAAGGAGAATCCATATGAAAATAACAACGCTTTCATCTGCTGGTAGTTTTCTTGATGGGTTTGACATATCAATAGTTTCAGTTGCCATACTG
>JAJZYV010000112.1 GCA_021797955.1 Thermoplasmata archaeon | reverse complement strand
ACAAGAAAGTCACTTTTTTCAATAAAAAAGGACAAAGAAGTAAAGAAAAAGAAGCCAAAGAATTATGACAAACTTATGGAAGAACTGAGAGGAAAACGTGTTTCTTATCTTATGCAGGATTCATTCCATTCATTAAATCCATCAATGACCATAGGAGAACACATGGTTGAAGTACTAATGAAGCACAGAATTCCTGAGATGGGTAGAAATATTGTTAAAAAATCAAAATTAACAAGAGATTCTTTCATTGATTTCCTTGAAGAAGTAAAGGGTATTGAAGTCTTTAAAAAACGTGAATCTATGGTCATAGATTACTGCAAGACTAATGGGCTAGATTCACATATTTCTAAAGTGATGGAAATAGTTGAAAATGATATAGATTATGAAATGCCCGTTTCTCTACTAATGGATGATGTTAACCCAGGGCTGAAAGAAAAACAGGTCAGACAGATAGAAAAGATCTCTGACTATTATAATTTGCTTTCACGAATAAATATGATGAGGCTTGAGATGTGCTCATCTGATTTGTCGGAACGGGAGAATTTAAAATTAAATATTAAAACTCTGGAGAGAGAGTGTAATAAGAAATATTTTCCTCTAAAGGTCTCGTTATTGTTTAGTAAGAGATTCATGTTAAAGGAATTCGCCAAAGAAGCCAGGGCATATTCCATAGAGACAATGAAGTCAATTGGAATTGAAAGGGCGGAGTCCATATTTAATAAATATCACGATCAACTACCTCCGGGAATAAGACACTTATGTCTTTTTGGTCTCGCAATAATAGGAGACCCAGATCTTATGATACTGGATGAACCTACTTCGTCCATGGACGCTTTTACCCAGATGAAGCTGCTTGATTCTGTTAGAAAATTATCACATTCAAAGGGAAAGACAGTTCTTTTTATCACAAACGAGATTGCATTGCTTGCAGGAATAGCTGGAAGATTGGGAATAATCTATGCGGGGAACTTAATAGAGGAATCAACAACTCTTGAGATATTCAACAATTCAAAACACCCATTTACCATTGATTACCTCTCATCTTCAAAAGTCAGTATGGAAGGTACTGAAAATAATGTTCCTCTTGAATTCATACAGGGTGAACCGCCAGATCTGGTGAATCCACCCAGTGGATGCAAATTTCACCCCAGGTGCAAATTTGCAATGGATGTATGTTCAGTGAAGGTTCCGGGAATGATAGAAGTGTCAAGAAATCACAGGGTAGCCTGCTTTTTATATTCTGACAAAACGGAGGTTCAGTAAAATGGTTGATGGTAAAATTGTGCTTTATGCCTCTCATATCTCCTATAATACTCCAAAAAGTGATATATTTGGTATGGAAAATTCAGGTATAAGAATACTTGATGATATATCATTTAAACTTCACGAGGGTGAATCCATGGGTATCATAGGAGAATCAGGAAGTGGAAAAACTGCACTTCTTGATATTTTATTATCCCTAATTAAACCAACTTCTGGAGAATTATTCATGGATGTTACTAAGGAGGTTGGTGAAGAGCTAGATGAAATTAACAGACGAATAGAAAAGATAAATGAACTCTTTATGGAAAAGTATGGATATAATCCTGATGAAGAGGAGATAGAGGGAAATGATGAACTCGATCTTCTTACAGAGAGATATGAAGAATTGTGCAAAGAGCTCTCCATATTCAGGATGAATAATAGAGAGATTAGCAAAAAACGTGGATATATTCAACCAGTATTTCAGGATGTATATTCAACTCTTGATCCAAAAAAGGACATTATGAGTTCCCTGTCAGAACCCTTAAGGTACATCCAGCACATTAATCGTGAAGAAATAGGTTACAGGTTACAGAATATTATGACTGAAGTAGGAATAGATGAGAAATCACTTTCCAAATACCCAGTCTATCTTAGCGAAAGTGAGAAACAGAAAGTTGCCATTATGAGAGCATTATCCGTGAACCCCAGAATAGTTGTTATGGATGACCCTACAGCATATCTCGATATCACAATGAAAATAAAGCTATTCAACCTTATAAATCAGAGAAGATCGGAGAATGGGACGTCATTTATAATAGCCAGTAGCAACCTAAGTTTTATCAGCACTTTCACACAAACTGTGGCAGTCTTATGCAGGGGGAGAATAGTAGAAATAGGTCCATCTACAGATATTTTCTCCAATTCGCTTCACCCTTACACAAAGGCACTGATTTCTTCCATTCCCAGTTCTGATCCGTCAATTAAAATTGAGGGCATAGCTCTTAGAAAACATGGACCTGACTATGAACAAATACCAAAGGGATGCGTATTCCATACCAAATGCCCAAACGTTATGAGTAATTGTGGCTGGTCAACTGAGGATATTCAACCTTACATCAGAGAAATTATTGATGAATATAGACTTGATGATCCTGCTTCCATACCTGAAATTGAGAATATAATATCTGACGAGGGCGAAAATCTGATTGAAATTTCATTCAGGGATGAAGAGAATTATGATCAAAATTTGGTGAGACAAAAGATTGAGGAGCTTATTGAAATAAGAAAACAAAAACCTGATGGAATCAGATTTGGAGCAATTGATTTCATAGAGTTTGAGGCTGAGAATAATAATCTTATCATACAGTTGATAAAGCCGGTTTTACCAAAAATGATAGAGGTCTCAGAGGATCATTTTGTTTCATGTTTCATGTATACTGTAGATGAAGAAGAGAAAGAGTCCCAAAACTAAGTTCATACATTTTAGAAAATTCAACTGTGTTGCATAACAATCTATAATCCTTCATAGTGTTGTAATAGAGCTTCTTCGGTCAATTTCCTGAATTTTGTAATCTGTATTCTTGCTTTGATGATCTCTCCCATGACTCTCTTGAGATTTGGGAGATCTATTTCAACTGTCCATCTCTTCTTATACTCCTGGAAACACTTTCGTTCCTCTAATCCAGTTTTCCTGATCTTCCTTGCCGTTCTTCCTCAGGTTGGTGAACCTGTTGAAAGCGTGTTGAGATTCTTCCTGAGTGGAATAATGGCACCGATTCCACTATTCCTCAAAAGATTGAATATATTTCTGGAATCTCTGCCCTATACAAATACTCTCAGATATGATTCCAGTGACCTGAATGATGCATTGAACACTGATCTGATTCTTCAATGAATTCAATGTAACTTTAGGGAATTACGAACGGTCTTCCGTTCCTCTTTCCATTTTATATTTCTTCAGATCATATATGTGATCCTCAATACAGTTAATGTGAATAATTCCCCTCATGCTTTTTACACGTAATTATTTTACAGTGACCAAATCTTTTCCATGATATCATCTAGGTTGTTGAATTTCACAAACAACATCCATTATATTTTCAAGAGAAATTATTGAGTGGTTTATTCGACAGATTTAAGTTATCGTAAAAATTTAATACAATTAAAATTTATATTTCAATAATGGAAGTGAAACTTAACATAAATTGAGAGGCAAGAAAAAGTTTAAGCAAAATAACAGTTGTTTTCCTTTCTCTAATAATGATTTTTTCCATAGGTTTTACGGTAATCACTTTCAACAATTCATCCCAGAACTCTAATTCAGCATCAAATGTTAACAGCAATGTTCCTGAAGCCCTTTATTCAAAATGTGGTGAATCTGTCTGTTTTGTTGGAAGTCAGCTCATCATATCCTTTGGTTCCTTTAAGTATCCTGTGCAGTATGATATTTTCAAAATAGGCACACAGTCAGATAAAATTGCATCACCTTATGTTTCCGATACGTCAGCCATGGGAAATGTGTCTGTGGTGAATTTCAATTCATATCATACTAAGGAAATTCAAAATGGTAAATGTACATCTGCCGATCTAATAAGAAGTGGAAACCATACGAAGGCTGTAGATGCATTCTTCTTCGACAGTTATGGAATGAGTTCTTCGGTTGCATTCCAGAATATGATTAATGCCAGTGCAGTATACATTGTAGATTTCACAGTTGTATTACCAAATTCCAATAACTTTAAAATTTCAGGTAAAGACGGTAATTCTGTTCATTCATTGAATCAAAATGATTTCATATTAGATCAGAATGATTCCAGCATTAAAATGGGTGGACTTAACATAAACTGGATATGTGATTCAAATATCTTTCACATGGGAGAGATAAAGAAGATGAATGGTTACGATGCATTAACTCTTTCATTTGGCCCCGTAAAATTGAGTGCTCACGAAACATACACCATTGATCCTAATATAGAACCAACAATCTCTCAGGGAAGACCTATCCACCGAAGCGGTGGTGGTGGAAGTGGGGGAGGCGGAGGATCTACAGGCACTACAACCTATCCTCCAACTCTCTCCAATCTGGACATAAGCCAGCCATCATCCACATGCTTTGCCAATGGTTCATCCGATGGACATGTAAAAATATCGTACACTGTAACTTCTGATACTAGTAATGGGCCAGTTAGAGAAGGCTACTTTGAGGTAACCAGAAATGGTAATGATATTCTTTTAGGAACCTCAAACGCATACCAATGCGAAAATAAGTGTTTCAGCACAACTGTTAACAATATAGGTTGCTTCAGTGGATTTGAAATTGCATACCAATATCCTGGGACATCAGAATGGACATGTCAGGATCATCTTGGCCATTCTTTTAATGAATACGTAAATTTCAATACTGGATATGAATTACCAGATTTACAGGAGTTTCCAGGACAGGGTAAGGTTATTGATGCTTCAACTGGAAAGGTAATAGCTGGAATTTCTGGAGGAATAATATTGAGGAGTGATTCCGACAGAGTATATCTTTACCAGAGCATGATATCTCCGAAAAATGTAATGGGTGTGAATAAGAGATGCTACTCCTTTGAATATTCCGGGAACAGCAAAGGTGTTAGCCAATCAGTCTATTTTCATAATCTTCAGGCATCATGTGTATCAACCACTTGTGATTACACTCCACTGGAATATTTCGTTGCAGCGGTTGCCGTAGTTTTAATAACCGCTGCATTATCTGTAATGACTGATGGAGCATCTACAATTGCATTGATTTTCGAAGGTGGTGCAATTACGTTACATATTGCCATAGCTCTGGGCAAATATTTTGCCAATCCAGATCATCCTGTAATATTAAACAATGTTAATCATGATCAGAAACTAACGTGCTGCCAAAATGCATTTGATAAAGCACCCAATGTACCAGATCCTTATTTCTATTATGGATGCTATCAACCCTCAAATGTGTTTAGCGAAAGGTTTAATTTGTCAGCAGGATATAATGATCCGTCGACTATGGATCATTTCAACTATGGAGAAAACTTTGTGCTGATTAATACAACATTGACGGGAAATGTATGTGAAGAAAGAGAAACCTATTCTGGTTCTTTGACCAGTCCAGCGTATCTGCTGTTTGGGTGATTACAATGATAAATTATGATATCATCCTTTTACCAATCAATTTTTTTGCATGGACATCGCTTCTCGTTTGGTTAAAACATAAAAATATTAAGGATCTAGATAAAAAACTCTTAAAAGTAAGGATATTTTGCTTTAGCATATTTGATATAGCTAAATGGATAATCATTGGGATCCCAATTATAGCGTTGTACATTATGTTACAATTACTTCATCTCGCAGTATATGACTATTTTGTCCTATTCATTCTAATAATCCTGATTTTAAATCTTATTAGGCAGATCGTAAAAACAGAGAAACAATTCAAAAGATATAGCGGTCACTATTCCATTAAACCACCAGAGGGATTTTAATGATTATTATTGCTGATTCATTTTCCTTTCAAGTTTTCATTATGGTTGAAATATTTACTTATGCTTTGTTTGCTTATGCTTATTATAGGAGCTCTAAAAGTAAGAAAAAAATGGAAGCATTTAATAAAAAAAGAGTGTTTTTAGGATATACCATACCTCAAATTTATATGATTTTCTTTGATGCTTGGCAACTGATATTTGTTTACAATTTACTTCAATTGTATCGTCTAATAATGTTCTCTTATTTAGATCTCTTCATTTTGATGATAATGATTTTAGTTGTCTTTGCTCAGATCGTAAAAACAGAGAAACAATTCAAAAGATATAGCGGTCACTATTCCATTAAACCGCCAAAGGGATTTTATGATTAGTTGGTTGAGTTGTTATTATATGAGGGTTAAGATGGTATTCTTTTAATTTATTCCTTTTTTCGCTTTATAATGTTGAAAAGAGTTGAAAGAGAAGTGATAGTTTTTTGATCAGACGTTTTTAAAATCAAATGATACAAAAAAAAGAAGCCTAGATTGTGATAATCTGCATATTATGAGAATATGGTGTAATGTGATAGGTCCTCAGGTACCTGTTTTGATTATAGAGCTTTAGCAATATCCTGTGCAACTGAATCTACAAATTACCTTCCCATAATCCTGTGAGCCTTATCAGTTTCTGTCACTATCTTAGGTGTAGT
>JAJZYV010000111.1 GCA_021797955.1 Thermoplasmata archaeon | reverse complement strand
TTTCGCAAAAAAGAATGAAGAAAAGAAAGTCATCTGATCGGGTATGTAATACGAGGATAGGCAGTCAAGGTAAATTTTCAATGAAATTTCATCTAAGTAAATAAGCTAAACCGATGCTAAATTCTACTGGATTATATTATGCATAACATATATTCCTCGCGGCATTGAATACTAAACACTCCTCACATCTCAAAGTGCTGCTGAATTCCTAGGAAATGTTTTTAACCTGAATAATGCGGCATCTACGGAACATAACTATTCAGGATTCATAAGATTTAAATTACATAACAAAATAAACGAATGAGCCACAAAAGGGGAGAGAAGTGCTCCAATATGACAATATGTCGGAAAACGGTCTCCGTATGGAATCGGGGACATTGTTCGTCGACTCGTCTATATGGAACATCGACAAAAAAATTGTTATTTTTGGAGTCAGCCAGCTGTGTTATTATATTGACTATCTCGGGTACAACAGAGAAGGGGATAAATTCGTAGTGCTTGACAATTCTAGTAAAAAGGGGGTGGTTTTGGAAGAAGCACTTATGATAATGAGCATGAAAGTGGATGTTCAGATTCCGACGATGTTTGTGATCGTTCCGTCAGATGAGGGTGTCCAGAAACACAGGTCCTTGCTAGGTCAAAAAGGGATCATTCCCATCAGGGAAATCGTAATTCCTGAGCCTCCAGAACAGAACACCGGCCCCTTGGTTGTCCACGAGGAAAGAGGTGAAACAAGAAAACCATTTGCGTCACAGAGGAGGGACAGGCTGAGTGTCATGGTAGATATAATGGAGCTTCTTGACGACAGGGGGAGTAGGATTACAAACATCATATACAAGTGCAATCTGAATTACAGGTCAGGCCTTAAGATAATAGATGAACTCATCAAGAAGGGATACGTGAAGACAGAGGTAGAGGAATCAGTCACAAAATATTCTATCACTCAGTCAGGCTCAGAAGCGCTCATGTATCTCAGGAAATACGGAATATAAGATGGAATGAACTTTCTATTGGCCATATCAGTACCGACGATAATCCTGATTGCTACCCTTGTTGCATATCAGGGGATAAAGAGAGAGACTGGAAAATACGTGCACAGCCTGAGCGAGTCTGCCGATTCGAATACCAACACAATGAAGGTTCTGTTTGTAAGGAAGATAGTTCAGTTCTTCGGTACAAGCAGAACCAGCGAGGATATTGAGGAGCTGGTAGATAGGATTGGTGGACATGGAAGCCACATAGAAAAAGGGATAGAGGGGATAGCTGACGATGCAGCAAGAGAAATAGACGATCTGGATGCCTATCTAGTTCGCATAAATGATATCAGCGACAACATGTCCACCATACAAGCATTATTTTCCACCCTTACTGGAATAATTGTTGTCTGGGGAATAATGGTGTCGCTGACGCAGTACTCTGTCCTCGCCATTTACCTATTCAGACCGTTCAATTATGTTGCACAAACTAACACAATCATCCTGAGTTCTATGGCTCCGCTTGTTGGCGCTATTTTGATAATTGTTGTCCAGCTAAGTAGGCGTATCACGAGGTTGAAATCGTATGATCCTTCAGAATCACTTGCTTGACTATCGTGAACAAGGAGTGATATTGATTGATTACTGTGGACATCTTGGGAGTGGAGAGAAATGTCCTTAGGTAGGAAAAGAAGAAAGACTTCTGCATCAATTGTGAGGTGGATGGAGTGAAGCCAGCAGGCGAAAAAAAGGAAAATAAGAAGATCGCAACCATACTTAGAGCAGTTGCCATTGCTATAGGAATTGCTCTAATGACATCTGGAGCAATAGTATTTCTTGAGCCGAGGCCAAGGGTTGAGTCTGTGGTTATAGGTACAGATATGTTAAGCTGTTCCCTTGGCCTGCAGGTCCAACTTAAAAATAACCTGCTTTATGGCGATAACGTGACGCTCACAAACCCGCCGGTAGTTTTCACGAATATTACAAAGGCGATGTTTGATACCATAACTCTCAACTACTCAGGCACCTCTAAAAGTCCTGCAAACGTTTCGGTATACTACTATGTCATTCTTAACTCAACTTACCCTGAATGGTCGAAATTAGTCTACCAGAAATCATGGAGCGAACCCGTGTCTTCTGGCCAATCTGCGAGAATGGAAATGAACATTAGTCCTACTGAAAATTTCACCGAGGCAGGAATTATCAACAGTCAACTCAATCAGTCAAAGAGTTCAATTTTTTCAATCAAGATGTTTATTTCCTGTTACGTGGGGTCTCTTGTTTCGAATTCTAACCTCACGATTAGCAACACAACCAACAACGAATATGTTGTGACCGGTCCCAATAGTACGGCACCGGATGTGTTCAAAGTTACAAGAAATGAGATGACTGGAGACCCTCCATTCCTACCCATTGAAAAAGAATTCTCATTTGTCCTTATACCCGTAGGTATAGGGGTAGCTGCTCTCTCTTTGATCGGTATGAAGAGGAAGAAGGATAGAGTGGCAGATTTCAGGAAGGAGCACGCAGAAATCTTGGTAGAACTCGCAAACGGCCCTTCCAAGGATGCAAAGAGAGTGGCCAAGGCAGAGGACATAGTTAAGATATCTATCATTACGGAGAGACCATTGTTCATATTTGAAGATAAAGTGTTCATCGAGCTAGGAGGAACGGAGTACTACGCGGAGTTAAAGAATACATGAAGAAGACATGGCTGCTCCCGGTTGTTTATATCCTGTCCTGGCAGATGACATATTTTCTTAAAGTGAGCACATGGATACCATTGTTGGTATTCCTACCTTCCATTGTATTCTTTATCTCAAAATACAGGGGAGACTCGAAGGCTTTTTACTCAGTTGTCTTCTTTTCAATATTTGCAGTAATGCTTGTTCTTCCTTCCATGATCACTAAAACATTCCATCTACATTTTTACGCAATTGATTTTGTGGAGAGCATTGCCTATAGTCTCCTGCTCTCGCTTATCCTTATACCCTTGACGTTTTCCATTCCTCTTGACTCTGGAAGGAGGAACAGTTTCAGTAGAGCAATATTGGCTGGACTAATGTATTTCCTCACCATTACACCCATATATTTCCCTTACAGTATTCAGTCGATATCTAGGATCCTCTTGTTCAACTTAGGATTCGATGTAACCTTTGGAATATACATCTCGTTCCTTTACATAGTCTCTGGAAGAAAACTTCTGTCTCCTACCATATTTTTCGTTTTGTACTCAATCCTCTCATTTTTGGGCATTTCAGAGAACGTGAATGCCCTGTTTAACCTTGTATGGGAGATTCTGGCAATATCCATCATTTTCAGCATAACTTATTTTACAGTCGGGCAGACTCCTTCGGTCAAGAAACTGTTCAAGTCAAAGGGGAAGATAACGATTTCTAGGAAGGTAAGGAAGGCCGACATAGCCTTTGCCGCCATTGTCCTGGTATTGGCAGTGATGTCAGCGGGAGGATACTATTTCCACACAATAGAGGCTGACCCAACTGGGAGCATGTATCCGCTTATCACTCCAGGGTCCTTACTGATAATAAACCCAGTTCCTCCTCAAGATGTGAAGATTGGTGATATCATAGAATTCCACGCACCTTGGGACAAAGGAACATTATACGCGCACATGGTCGTGGGAATATATTCTGAAAACGGATCCCTGTATTTCAGAACAAGGGGGGTGGCGAACCCCGTGGATGACCCTGCAAAGGTCCCAGGAAATGAGGTCGTAGGAATTGTCACGTATCATATCCCTTATCTTGGATATCTACTGATATATGGCAAGATAGCTGCTTCAGTCCTGGCTCTGGGAATAGTGGGGTCGTTTCTGTTAGAAGGGTCAGGGGTATCCAGGAGGAAAAGCCGCTGGACATGATATTTAATACTTGAGAATTAAAAATCCTAAACGAGAATTAGTACAGTTAGGATTTACTTGTTCTTCCTAATTGACTTGTATGTCGTATGATATAATGTATCTGGTGACTAAAAGTGATAAACAAGAAACTGATGGTTGCTGTGATAATACCCGTGCTGGTGGTCATGAGCGGGTCTCTCGCTTTTTCTGCCTTTACGGGAAATATCACGACAAACGTTACCACAACTGCGGGTACAATGACATTCTCGCAGGACGTGGCACTGATACAGTCAAATGCTGAAAACACGATTCTGTCTGTATCGAGCAACGGATATAACTACCAGGTGACTGGAACCGACGGAGGGTATAACAGCTATGATGGACAGTCAATAGGCTGGACTGTCAATGTTGGACCGGACGACTTTGGAACAATAACATCAACATCCAGCGCAATCACGACAAGCATCTCACTCAACGGACTTGCTCCGGGTGACGTAGTCATATTCCAGGTCACGATTACAAATACCGGCACTGTAGGGATGGTTGTGCCTGTACCGACACTAACAACATCATCAATTTCCCCTGCAGGACTGTCCGTCTCTCCAGATTCCGACTTCAACATTGGAGGACACTGGGGAGGTCTCTGGACTGCAACTGGATTCCTTTACAACATAGGAAACGGTAATGGATATCTCGGAAATGCACCACCTACAACGCTTGAACAGGGCCAGTCAGTAACTTACGATCTCTTGATCGGTCTTGGACTGGGAGCAACTACGCAAGGAGCATCCTTCACCCTTACCCTTAACACTGTTGCTACTTCCAGTGCGTAAAGATACTTTTCTACCATTCTTTTTTTTATTTTTCTTTTCCTCAAAAATCATCTTGACCGACAACTTCCATAAGAAAGGGAGATAAGGACATCCATATTCAGACTCCAGCTCCAAAAATTAAATGACCATTGATATCCAGTCTTCCAGAAAAATAATGCCAAAATACTCAGCAGAAACATTATTTGAACAGACTGGAGCAGCGGTATATACCATAAATACATTCAAAATCTAAGTACATCTGCTTCCTAAGTCACTTGTATTGTAGATATTATAAGACATGTGGTGACAAAAGGTGTTTAACAAGAAACTCCTAGTAATGATGATGGTCCCGGTGCTGGTGGTCATGAGTGGCTCGCTGGCATTTTCTGCATTTGAGGGATCAATCACCACCAATGTGAATACTACGGCAGGCGTTCTTAGCTTTTCGCAGGATCTCAGTCTCGTCGGCTCTGATGCAACAAATACGGCAGTGACAGTATCTTGCTCCGAAACTGGCAATCAGGTTACTGTTGGAGGGCCTTCTCCAGGTTCAATGCCGTTTGATCTTGGAACATTATCATCAAGCTCGTCATCAATAAGTCAAACTGTGGAAGTCACAAATTTTGCACCTCTTGACTACGTAATCATCGAGGTCACGATCACGAATACTGGCACAGTTGGAATGACGGTTGGATGGCCACAAATAGTTTCAAATCCTGCAGTTCCTAGCTGGGAGACCGTGAACAATTCAGTGTACTGGGGCCCAACAAATCTTGGGTGGCTTGAGGGAGCTTCCGGATTCTGTTATGCATACTACAATTTTGCGCCAACTCCTACTCCACCTGTTACATTGGCGCCAGGTGATTCTGCAACGTATTACTTGAGTATCGCGCTTGGCAGTTACGGAAATCAAAACAGCCTACAGGGTTCATCCCTTTCTCTAACTTTGACAACAGACGTTTCATCAAGTCCGTAAAGATACAGAAATTCCCCTAGTTTTAATTTTTTTAATCTCATTTTTTAAGATCAAATTTCTACTCTAAGTCTCTAAAGGCAGAATATATTGGTAGAAAGCAGCGAGTTTCATATCCAGTCGATCAGTGTTTAGACTATTCGCAGGCTAAATGCGAATAGCTGTACAAATCCCTTCCATTTATTGGTCATTCTTATTTTCTTATCTCCAGCAGACCATTATCTGTTTCCCATGCACCATTAATAGAACGACATTCCTGCATTAGAGTAAAGATGGTTCCAAATATTCATTTTTGACAAACGTTATCACAAATTAAATGAAACTGAAAGGTCCTAAGTTTTTTAGATTGAAACGGATTTAATCCAAAGTATTATATTATTGCTGTAACGAGTTAGGCTTAAACTAGATCCTAGTTGTTAGCAATCAATTTCTCTTGTTTTACCACTTTCCATAATCAGTAAGACATAGCAGCCATCAAAAAGAAAGTATAGGAAATCTCGAGAAGGACGATTTCAGTTCGCTTTTAGTAAGATTTGAAAGGAAAATACTAATTCCTATGTCAAAGATGGATTAGACCCACAAGAAGAGGCTTCCTTTTCATTCTCACATTTCATTAGGGTCCTGGGTTCGGCGTTATTTCTATTCGTATTTATATTTTAAGAACTTCAAGAATATACTACTTGTACTGAGTATTCTTCTAAAAAAATCCTTCCTAAGTTGTTTGTATTCCAAAGAATATAACTTACGTGGTGACAAAAGGTGTTTAACAAGAAACTCCTAGTAATGATGATGGTCCCGGTGCTGGTGGTCATGAGTGGCTCGCTGGCATTTTCTGCATTTACAGGGA
>JAJZYV010000110.1 GCA_021797955.1 Thermoplasmata archaeon | reverse complement strand
ATTCCTTCTGTTGTATGTATCTGCTTAGAAAGCATATCCACAATCTTCTTATTCGTGACCTGGAATACCTGCCTCTTTTTTGGCCTTTCGTGACCATCGATTCCCGTCTTATCAAGAAGTCCTGTCGTATAGACATCGGCTGCCATAATATATTCGTCGGCCAGAAATGTTCCCTTGTTAGTTTCAATACTGCCGATTTTTTTGTCCTGCCATATAAATGGCTCACCTGGGTAATCCAGAGGGTTTACGGGTACCAGGGTTAAACCTGATACCTGTGTCCCAAAGTTAAATTGTATTCCTAACTTAACACATTCCCTGTAATAATAATCTGCCACAAGTTCAGGTTCTATGATACCACAGTTTTTTCCCAGATAACCTTTGTCGTATCCCTCTAGCTTCATAAATTTTGCCTGTTCTGGATCGAGATCATACCGAATATTCAGTGAATTCTTAATTTCGTCTTTCTCAACAGTTTCTATATTTGTTTCACGAGAAAGTTCGTGCAGCATTAAATCCAACTGTGATTTATCTCTTACCAGAAAGAGATATCCGCTTGCGTGCATCCCGATATCAAACCCCTTTGATTTTTGAATACTTTTAAAAAATTCAATTGATGATGATGCCAATTTTCTGTTAACTTCTGTTTTGAAAATATCTCTATAGCCGGCGGCACTCTTACCTGTATTACCCTGCCCATAGGTATGTTGTTTATCCAGCACAACTATGGAAAGATCTGGATTTCCCTCCTTAAGATGCATTGCAGTTGACAGCCCTGAAATACCAGCACCTATAACGACTACGTCGAACTTCTGGTTCATGTTGACTTAATTGTAGTCCCCGATATATCTATTGCCTATTTCATCATCTCTTTGATAATAATTTCCTGCAAATAAAAAAGGAAATTGCCAGAATGTAAAAGCTCATAATTTTAAAATAGGTAATAAACGATATTGGGGTATGAGTTACGCTTATGGAGACGGTATTACGCTAAGAGTTGCTGAGGCAAATTCTACAGATCCGGGGATGTCAAGGGTCAGGCTTGATGAGGAATCCAGAATAGCACTGGGAGCCGAAATTGGGGATGTAGTTGAAATTGAAAAAACAAAGAAAACCGTGGGGAGGGTTTTTAGGGCTAGGCCTGAAGATGAAAATAAAGGTATAGTTAGAATAGATAGTGTCCTGAGGAACAACTGTGGTGGTTCCATAGGAGAAAAGGTAAAGGTAAGGAAAGTAAAGACCGAAATAGCATCAAAGGTTGTTCTAGCACCAATAATCAGAAAAGATCAAAGAGTTAGATTTGGTGAAGGAATAGATGATTTCGTTCAGAAGGCTCTTATTAGAAGGCCGATGCTTGAGCAGGATAACATAAGTGTTCCCGGATTAACTCTTGCTGGGCACTCAGGTCTTTTATTTAAGGTCATCAAATCAACACCGTCAAAGGTCCCAATAGAAATAGGGGAAATTACCAAAATTGAGATTAGAGAGGAACCCGCTTCTGAAGTCTTAGAAGATGTTTCGAGAATAAGTTATGAAGATATTGGAGGTTTGTCGGATCAACTTGGAAAAGTCAGAGAAATAATTGAGTTACCATTAAAGCATCCTGAACTTTTCGAGAGACTAGGAATCAGACCACCTAAGGGAGTGTTGTTGTACGGCCCACCAGGAACAGGGAAAACACTTATTGCGAGAGCCGTAGCCAATGAGTCAGGTGCAAATTTCTATTCCATAAATGGTCCTGAAATTATGAGCAAATATTATGGGCAGAGTGAGCAAAAGCTTCGAGAAATATTTACAGAAGCTGAAAACAAGGAACCTTCCATAATATTCATAGATGAAATAGACTCAATTGCACCAAAAAGGGAAGAGGTACAGGGAGAAGTAGAAAGAAGGGTTGTTGCGCAGCTTCTTACCCTAATGGATGGGCTAAAGGAAAGGGGTCACGTTATAGTGATCGGAGCAACCAACAGAATCGATGCCGTTGATCCTGCTCTCAGAAGACCTGGAAGATTTGATCGGGAGATTAATATAGGCGTACCAGACAAAAAGGGAAGACGTGAGATCCTTAATATTCATTCGAGGGCAATGCCTCTCGGCATGGATGAGGATAGAAAATCGAAGTTTCTGGATGAAATCGCAGATATGACCTACGGATTTGTGGGAGCGGATTTAGCAGCTTTATCCAGAGAATCTGCAATGAATGCATTAAGGAGGTATCTTCCTGAGATTGATCTGGACAAACCAATCCCAACCGAAATCTTAGAAAAGATGGCTGTTACCGAAGATGATTTTCTTGAGGCTCTCAAATCGATTGAACCTAGCAGTTTAAGAGAGGTCACGGTTGAAATACCCAATGTACACTGGGATGATATTGGCGGTCTCGATGATGTAAAGAGGGAATTAAGAGAAAGTGTTGAATTGCCTCTTCAGAAGCCTGAAATTTTTAAGAACCTTGGCATCAGAGCGCCGAAAGGATTTCTTCTATATGGTCCTCCGGGGGTTGGTAAAACTTTGCTTGCAAAGGCAGTTGCAAATGAAAGCAATGCAAATTTTATTTCCGTAAAGGGCCCAGAGGTTTTGAGCAAATGGGTTGGAGAGAGCGAGAAGGCCGTAAGAGAAATATTTAAGAAAGCCAAGCAGGTTGCTCCTACCATAGTATTTCTTGACGAAATAGATTCCATTGCCCCAAGAAGAGGAAGTACTGGCGATTCAGGGGTTACCGAGAGAATAGTTAACCAATTGCTTACTTCAATGGACGGAATTGAGGTGCTTCAGGGAGTGGTAGTGGTAGGCGCATCAAACAGACCAGATATTCTGGATAGTGCTCTGCTTAGAGCAGGAAGGTTTGACAAGATGATATACATTCCACCACCAGATGCTGAGGGTAGGCTGAAAATTCTAAAGGTACATACAAAGAACATGCCTCTTGCTCCGGATGTCGATCTGAAGAAAATCGCAAATATTGGAGAAGGTTATGTAGGAGCCGATCTGGAAAATCTTGTGAGAGAAGCTGGAATGATTGCCTACAGAAAAGACCCAAACGCCTCAAAGGTAAGCCAGGCTGATTTTATGGATGCAATGAACGCAATAAAGCCATCTGTTGATGAAGAAGTTTTGAAATTCTATAACACCATAAGTTCCAACATGGGCAAGAGCATGAGGGAAAAGAGAAAGGATGTAGAAGTTTCTGGTTTATACCAGTAACTTCCATTTACATAATGTTGAAATATGATGTTTTCTATTTAAGTTAATGGATAAAGGTTTGGAAATCTCGTTTCAAATTGCCTCGGGAAATGAAGATCATGAATTGGTTCAGGCACTGGCGGATCTTACTGGTCATGATTTGAGCGGAGAATTTAATATTAATTGGAGAATCTTTAAAGTCAAACTCGAGGATAAGAGATTTTTTAAAATTCTATATAGCGGACCAAAGATAAATGGTTTTCATCCCCACAATATGAAGAAAATTCAGGATTATTTCGATTCTATTTCCAAGATGAGTTATGATGAGGTAATGGGGAGATATAAAAAACTGCTTGATGATGGATCAATCAAGCCCATACCAATAAAAGAAATTGAGGAATCCTACGATCTATGGCAGGATAAGATATGGCAATATATCTAATTAGGAAATAGAAATATTTGGAAATCGATTAATTATATTTCCTGAAATTCAGATATATGTCAAGCATTTCGAGACCCTTTGATACTCCCATGGAAACATCTGGACCATTGAGAACTGCCACAAGTTTTCTTATCTTCTTTTCATTAACAATTCCCAGAAGAGGTATGGATACCTGCATAGCCTGTGCTCCGAATCCGGTACCTGCAAACTCTTTCCTGATTGAATTTATAATATATTTAAATATGCTAAGCATATATTTCCTTGAATCCGGATTCCTTATTAGTGCAATTACTGCCCATGGTGAATCCTGTCTTTTGACTTCACCTTTCATTACCATTTTCATCAGTGCTTTGTGATTCTTCTTTCCCTTCATAGAGCCCATTGCAATGATTAGCTTATTTCTATCAGTATCGTCTTTTGCACTTGAATAAATTGATTTCAGATCCTCAATATCTTCCGATGTTGTGGCTTTTGAAAGTGCAAGCGCCTGTCTGTCCTCTGGTGGGGTGTTGAAATATTCGTTGAAGTTAATAGCGTTTGCCGCAGCAAAATCATGATCATATGATGCAAGCGTTTCCCTTATTTTTTGTCTTGTAATGGATTTCAGAGATTCTTCATTTGATGACTTTTCTCCTAGTTCAGATAATATGGTTTTTAACGTGCTAATTGCGCTTTTACGGAAATTTTCTCTGTCAAAGAGAATAGACATTGCGTTATCAAGATTCCTTTGTACAAGAGTGATAACAGGTGTCGTTACGCCTGGTACCAGATCATTCAATATCCTGAAATATTTGTCCACGGTTATCTTACCAGATAAAAGAAGAGAATAGGAGTCGTTTACTATTTCGGCCCTGTCAATATCTGAGAAAAATTGGACCTTATCCTTTAAATTTGTGTAAAATTCTTCCTCGTAAATAACTCTGAAGAACCCATTACCATCTGAATTTAATTTCACATAGTCTCCCTTATCGATTTCTGTCGATTTGGCATCCATCAGAACATTCTTAATTCCCTTGGTTCCTTTGACAGATAAGGGTATCCTCCAAACAAGGTCTGAATGTTGATCATTCATGAAATATCTTCTCTGCTCTAGTTTAAGTTTCTTGCCTGATGGTGTGACTCTTATTGCAGGTAGGCCTGGCTGGTTTATCCAATCAGACATTATTTCACTTACTGGTAATTTGGAAACTTCTCCTATGCTGTTCCATAAATCAGAACCTTCAGCGTTACTGTACTTAAATTTACTCAAATATGCAGAAACCCCTTTTCTGAAGTTTTCATCACCCACATAATTATGGATCATTCTCAGTATGCTTCCACCCTTTCCATAGCTTATTTCATCAAAAATCTGTTGAATGTCGTCTGGACTTTCTACCTTTGCATTTATTGGGTGCGTACTTCTAAGGGAATCGCTAGTCATTGATGTAACTGTCTGGGAAAGATATGTTGATTTAATCACATCATATTCAGGATGAATTGCGTTAAGACAGAGCATTTCCATAAAAGTTGCGAAACTCTCGTTGAGCCATAGATCGTTCCACCATTTCATTGTCACAAGGTTCCCAAACCACTGATGTGCCAGTTCGTGGGCTATTGTCACCCCTATATTTATCCGAGAATCAAGATCTGTATTATCGTTACATACAAGAGCTTCTTCTCTGAAGGTAATCGCCCCCCAGTTTTCCATGGCTCCAGCAGCAAAATCAGGTACCGATATAAGATGCACTTTTGGTAGTTCGAAGGGAATTCCAAAATAATTCTCATAGAATTCAAGTGATTTTGACGCAATTTCAAGTGGAAAATCATTGCTGTTAAGTTCGTCACCGGGTATTGCAAGTGTTATTTCGATGTCTTTATATTTGGTGGTTTTTGTCTTGAACTTTCCTACACCCATGTAGAGTAGATATGTAGACATAACAGGCGTGGGTAAAAACTCCACAATATTATATTCTCCATCTTTCTTAACTGACTTAATTGGCATGTTCCCTATGGCTTCCTTGTCCCCAGGGATCCTCATAGATATTTCAAATATTGCCTTCGCATCAGGGCGATCAAAACATGGGAATGCCAAAGATGCATCTGTAGATTCAAATTGTGTTGTTATAATTCTCCTGTTTCCTTGCCCGGCAAGGTAGAGCCCAGCCAGACTCTCCGAAAACGATCTCTTAAAAGCTATTTCTATCTTTAAGTTACCGGATTCAACTCCGCTAATAATTAACTTTTTCTTGTCTCCGTTATAATCGTATTTGCCGGTAGCACCATTTACCTTGAGACTTAAAATGTCTATCCCCTTTGAATCCATCTCAATGGTTGGTGAATCGTTGGAAAGTGTTATGATTTCAGTTCCCGAGTAACCGCTTTCTCCCAATGTAAAATCCATGTTTAGAACATATTTTTCAACTTTCACTGCCATTAAGTTTTATCCTAATTTGTTATTTAATTCTTTATAAATTTTGTATTTATTATTTCTACTCAGTGTATATAGTAAAAATATTAATCATATATACCATGATGATCCGTGAACAAAAAATTTGCTACAAGATTAATGGATATGCCTCTGGTTACCAGTGAAGGGACCATGATTGGAAGACTTGATGATATTATAGTAAACGATCAGACTGGAGATATTTTTGAACTATTGATCACACCTACGGGTGAAAAGATAACACATTTCAAGAAGGATGTTAAAGGTAGATATGTTGTGCCTTATGAATATGTAAAGATGGGAAAGGACGTTTTTGTGATTGAATTACAAAGGGTTCCGAGATTGGACTAAAAGAGAATGTGCGAGATTTTTATTCGTTTCTTTAGAGATTTTTCTGTACATTGATATTTTTATTATAAGATCAAAAGAGAATAAGGGCAGACATCATTAATCACTGAGAGTTTGT
>JAJZYV010000109.1 GCA_021797955.1 Thermoplasmata archaeon | reverse complement strand
GACCTCCAGATCTTCAGTCTGGCGCTCTCCCAACTGAGCTATCACGGCCTAAAGCCCTATATTTTATCTTTATTAATAACTTTGCAGAGCTTTCAAAGAGGATTTTTAACTGCATATTAACCTTTGCAGAACCTTAAAGAATAACAGAGAAAAAATTATTATACACCGGAAAATGAGAATAGAAGTGAAGGCTAAACTTTTGATGGTTGTGGGCACCGCCTCTGGATCAGGAAAATCAACCCTGACTATGGCTCTTTGTAACATCCTAAAAAAATCTGGTTTCATAGTCTCTCCTTTCAAAGCAATTAACATTTCGCTAAATTCTGTGGTTACTAAAGATGGTTCAGAGATATCAAGGGCACAGTGGCTACAGGCTATGGCATGTGGAAATGAACCTAACAGTAAGATAAATCCATACTTGATAAAATACGAGGGAAAAGGAAGAGCACAGCTCATTGAGAATGGCAAATCAAAAGGGTCTATGACATATGGTGAACTATCAAGCTACTTAGAAATAAACGCTAGAGATAATATAAAATCTGCCATCAAAGATTTAAGCGAAAATAACGATATAATAATTATCGAGGGTTCAGGCTCTCCTGCTGAAATAAACAGAAGTGGTGAGGATTATGCAAACACATTCATTCTCAGAGAGTATTCTCCTACAACAATACTAATAACAGATATAGAGCAGGGAGGGGCTTTTGCATCCTTATACGGGACATATCTCCTTATGGAGAACAGGAAAATTTTGAAATGGTTTGTTATCAACAGAATGCGAGGAGATCCTGAAGTATTGAACACAGGTATCGAAAAGCTTGCTAAATTGACAAAGGTTCAGACCCTCGGTGTTATTCCCAGAATAGAAGATATAAAGTTACCCGGAGAAGATGGTAAGGACTATTTAAACAGTAAAATTTTTGGAACAGATGTTTGTATAATCAAATACCCTATGATGGAAAATTTAAGTGAAGTGGATCCGCTAGGAACATTCGGTATAGGATACAACTATGTTGATAAGAATAATAAGGCACTACTAAGATTGGCCAGGGTCATAATTCTCCCAGGCTCAAAGGATGTATTTTCCGATTTAAGGTATCTTCAAGATAATGGAATTGACAATATTTTAAGGGAACGAGCATCTGCTGGAATAAAAATACTTGGTATATGTGGAGGCTATCAGATGCTATCGAGGAAAATAGAAGATATCTCCAGAAACGATGAACAAAAGATCGTTTCCGGGCTTGGTCTCTTAGATGCTGAATTCTCTTATTCTCGAGAAAAAACCTTAAAAAGAACAAATTTTAAAATGCATGAATTGCAGAAAGATAATACAAAATCACAAGGGTATGAGATACATTTTGGAAATGTGGTCAAAAACTCCGAAAAGCCACTTTTTCTAACAGAAAAAGGATCAGAAGGTAGTTTGAGCGAATCGGGAAATGTTCTTGGTACCAATATTCATGGGTGCCTTGAGAACAAATCATTTATTGAATATCTTCTTGAGATTCATATTGATAAACCATATGGAGATAAACTGAATGAAGAAATAGAAAGGATCTCAGAAATAATAAGAAAAGCAATTGATATAAATTCAGTAATTTATCATTTGTCGCAATAAGGAAGATAATCAATTGTACTGTTTTGAAATGGAGCTATCGAAATAACAGAAAAAGACTATATTATTAGTTGTAGTTCAAGTATGATGATGCCGGGAAAAATGAATTCAAGAGAAATGAGAAGAATGATGTCTCAGATGGGTATAAAATCCACTGAAATGACAGACGTAAAAAGAATTGTCATGGAGGGGGAAGCAAAAAATTATATCATTGACAACCCGGAAGTGGTCATGATTGAGGCACAGGGGCAGAAAAGTCTCCAAATAGTGGGGAATATCAGAGAAGTCGCTAAAGCGCAAACCGCTAAAAAACCACCATCAGAACCATCCTTTCCAAAGGAAGACATTGATCTTGTAATGAGTCAGGCAAACGTCACCAGAGAGAAAGCTATCGAAGCCTTAAAAAAAGCTTCCGGGGAACCTGCCCAGGCCATAATTGATCTGAGTCAATGATTGATTTAAAGCGTGTTATTGCAGAGTATTCTCCAGATATAAAAGAAACCGAGTCAGTAAAGAAGCTTTCTGATGACCTAATTAATAAAATAAAGGAATATTGTAGATTACAAAACATCAATGCAGAACCTCTACTTGTTGGGTCTTCATCAAGAGGAACATCACTTCGTGGGGCAGATATTGATATATTCATTCGGTTCCAGAGAAGCTATGGAATCAGGGAAATGGAGAACTTAGGTTTGGAGATAGGGCATTCGGTTCTAAGGAATGGGGTGGAAAAGTATGCTGAGCATCCCTATGTATCTTCCAATGAATTCGGGAGAAAGGTGGATATAGTTCCCTGTTTCATAATTAATAATGCAAAGGAACGCCTGACTGCTGTTGACAGAACTCCCTTGCATAGTGAATATCTGAAGGCCAACCTCACAATGCAGCAGAAGGACGAGGTAAAGCTTCTGAAGTTGTTCATGAGAAAACAGGGGATATATGGTTCTGAGCTAAAGACCAATGGTTTTTCAGGCTATGTTACAGAACTTTTAATCGTAAATTACGGCTCATTTCTATCTGCAATCACTCACATTTCAACTTTAAAAGGACAATTGATTATTGGGGAACCTGAAGCAACAAAAAAGTTTGTTTCACCTGTTATAATAATTGATCCAACAGACCAGCAGAGAAACGCTGGTGCGGCAGTATCATTGACTGCACTATCAATTCTAAAACTAAGTGGAAAGACATTTCTAAGAGAGCCATCTGATTCTTATTTCGGAATGGCACCTGTGAAAAATCCTTCTCAAAACGTCGACAGAGGCACAACGTTTTACATAATCAGGTTTAGGAGGCCAGAGATAGTAGACGACATCATCTTTCCGCAGGTTCAGAAGATGATCTCAACACTAACTCGCGCTTCAAAGGAATACAGCTTCAATATAATCAATACTGAATATTCAGTGGATGAGGAGATTCAGGTTCTACTTGAACTGGAAACAGATATTCTACCTTCAGTTAAGTTGCATAGCGGTCCTCCTGTTGAAAGCGATAATGTAATTCCCTTTTTGCAAAAGCATAGTGGAAATGATGTTCTCAGAGGACCATATGTAATGGATGGAAGAATTTTCGTTGAGTTAAGAAACACAATGAATGTTTATGATAATGCTCTGAACAAAATACTTGAAACTGCAGATCTTGGGAAACACATAAACAAAGTGAAACAGGAATTTAAAATTGAGCGACATAAGGGAAAATTGCCAGATTTGGCAGTGTCCACAAACTTTCTCTCAAAAAGAAATCCTAATTAGCTCTATCCGCCTGAGAATACTTCCAGAAGCACAAGCTCATCATCTGGATTGACTATGTCATCTGAAGTGGCAGGAATTCCATTTAAAATTGCTATGAACCTTTCTCTGGATATTAAAAACGAAGCCATAAGGTCATTTAATTTTAGTGCTTTATCTATTGTTTTCTGCTCAGATTTTCTGCCAATAACTTTAATCATACCGAACCTTACAGCCCCGGGCAGATTCGAACTGCCGTCGTCGGATTCAAAGTCCGATATGCTTGGCCACTACACCACGGGGCTCTAAAAAAAATTATGGTGTAATCTTTATTGCTCTTGTGGGGCAAACGCTTTCGCACGCCATACAGAAAATGCATTCATTTTCCCTTACTGGATCGCATTTATCAGTTCTGTATTTGTCATAAAGTTCCTTATCTCCGGTTATATCCTTGTCGTTCCCTGTTCCCATCTGACCTGGGTTTAACTGCCATTCATATAAACTGACAGGGCAAACATCCATACAAGCACCATCTGCTACGCATGACTCCCAATCCACAGCAACCTTGGTTCCATGGATTCCGTTCTTTATTGGATACGGTTTCCCATCAGCATCCATCCTCTGCTTTCCTTCAGCTCTTACTTCGTGATCATGGTGCTTTCCCGTAACCGGGTAGTTATCCACATCTTCCGCGAAGTTCTCATCTATTGGCTTTGGTTTATAATCAAGGGATTCAATCTTTACCACGTTAACACCTCTTACGACATTGCCACCTTGATATATAATTATTTGCACAGAAATCAGCTAAATACGGCATTTAAACAAGTATAATCCCGCTGAGAAGAGTAGCCAAACCTCTAATAAAATCATCTTATAATTGTAAAATATTGAAAAAAATTCAAATTGATATATTTTTATTTTATAATGCTATATTCCCTCATGGAAAACCCTCAAGAAGGAATGGTTGATCGCAAAGGTATAGGGGAATTCGTAAATACACTGATAAGACAGTTCAAATTTAAGAGGGAAGACTTTAGAACTATTGGACCAATGGGAGGTTTTACATCCCTTATAGATCTGGGGAATATCGCTATTGCCATGAACACTGACGGAGTAGGCACAAAAGTTCTCATTGCAGAGGAGGTTTCAAAATGGGAAAGCATTGGAATTGATTGCATTGCAATGAATGTCAATGATACGATAACAGTTGGTGCTGAACCCATAGCTATGGTCGATTACATATCTCTGAGGAGACCAAATCAGGAGGTTGCAAGGCAGCTCGGAATCGGGTTGAATGTAGGCGCTCAAATTTCTAATATCTCAATAATCGGAGGGGAAACCGCAATGCTTCCAGACCTCGTTAAGGGTACAGATGTATCAGGAACAGTTTTAGGTATTGTGCATAAGAATCAAATTGTAACAGGTGAATCCATTAAAGATGGGGACATTATTTTTGGTCTGCAAAGCAGTGGGCTCCACTCAAACGGCTTTACAACAGTAAGGAAAGTTATTAAAGACAATGAAATAAATCTCATGGAACCATTTCCAGGAGAGACCAAGAAGGCACATGAAATTCTATTGGAGCCAACCAGGATATATGTAAGAGAAATTCTTGACCTGATGAGCATCGTAAATATCAAAGGAATGGCAAATATAACAGGTGGGGGTCTGAAAAACCTTGTTAGAATGAAAGATATGAAGTATGTGATTGATGATCCTATTGAACCTCAGAACGTGTTTAATAAAATTATGGAATTAGGATCTCTTAATTATAACAGCATGTATGAGATTTTCAATATGGGCATTGGATTTGCCATAGTTATCGATCAAGACGACAAAAGGGATTTTGTAAGCACAATCAAAAATCGCCTGCCATTTAAGGAAATTGGCCATATTGAGAACGGATCGGGAATAACTGTACCTAAGTTTGGGGTAGAATTAGCCGGTTATTATTGATTCGAACCATCAATTATTCACATCTATTTACACATAAAGTCTATTAAATAAATAGAAATGTTAACTTATGAAAATAATAGCGGTAGTAGATGAAGAGAGGATGATAACTCCACTTGAGTATGGAAACACAATAGTGCAGATAGATACCGAAACTGGCGAAAAAAAGCACTATCAAAATCCAGGTTTCGGCTCACCTTTCCAAGGCAAAGAGAGATCAATGATGGGAATTATCTCCCTAAATCCAGATGCCATAATAGTAAAGGAAGGCGTACTTTGCCCTGGTTCCTATCACATGTCTCTGGGTAAAATGAAGTATATTCCAGTAGATGAGGAGAAACTGGATGACATTGAACCCAAACTGTCCAAACTCAAAGACAATGCAAAGGAAGAACTAGACTTTATGATGTACAGAGAATAATTCATTTGAGTTGTACAAACCAGATGCAATAATCTGTGCAAGCCTCAAAGGTTCTGGAAGGAGACCAGTTTTAAAGCAACCTGATAGTATTAGCACTAATTCATTCTGGGAAATACCAGCTGCATTTACATAATATTTTTCATTTTTTATTGTGACTGCATTTGTTTCAAGGCAGTTAAGAATCTTCAACTTTTCCTCTTGAACTTTGCCTACTCTGAATTCAAGGCTTTTGATAGCTTTCTCCACGCATTCTTTACAATGAGGAACCCTCGAAAGCGATGCGGCAGGTATTCCTGTACTATTAAAAATTGCATTAGGATCATATAAATTTAAACCCCCAAGAGATATTCCTTTTGTCAGAACAAGTTCTATATTTCCAAATGATCTTGATTTTAATGTCTCAATTATGGTATTTGTTGAATTATCTCCGTCAACATCTATGGAAGCAAAATTCACAGATTCCACCGTATCCGGACATCTAAGTAATACAAATACAAGCGTTGTTTTAGTGGAATAATCTCTCTGAAACCATGAAGAAACTATTCCCATAATTCTCCCTTGCAATCTCATAACTCTGAAGATAAGTAAACGTTTTACTAAAATATATTTGGTTCTTATGAGAAATGCTTCAAATGCTTTGTTAAGTGCATTTGGAGTGATTTTCTGGCATTCGGTAAGTTACCTATCGTTCCTAAATTTTACCAAAATGCTTATATGATTCATTATAATACCACGGCTACGCACTTGATTATGCACCCTTTAAGGAAGCTTATAGGGGAAGGGAATGAGGTTTAATAACCGATGAAGCCGGTAAAAA
>JAJZYV010000108.1 GCA_021797955.1 Thermoplasmata archaeon | reverse complement strand
TTCCATCAGCAAGGCAGTTTATTTAATCACATATTCCAAAAAATCATTCCGTAGTGTTAAAATGGAAAGGTTGAAATGAACGGTGTGGAAGGAAGTACATTGAATTTTATAATTATGGACTGGAGGGTTATGGGATTCCTCTATTCATTTCCGGTAAGGGATTGAATATGGGGGTATCTATATGCAATCCACAGCCTTTATTCTAACTCCTCGGGAGATTCTGAGGAAGAGATATGGGCATGAGATGGCTGATAGACTCATTTCTTTCTGGAACCACTATCACATAGATGAGCCATCCAGTAGTGATGAAGTGATTTTTTTCTATATCCTTGGTGATGAAAAATGACCTCGGCTCAATTTCAAAATCAAAAGGGCAACATTATAGAGAATATAGGCAACACCACAGACAAATTTCGTATTTTACGCATTCCTAAATCACTTTTACTCCTAATTTTCACTCATAAGGGCAACACCAAAAAGGCAACTCTTACATGGAGGCCCCTGCAATGAGCAGATCCTTTTCTCCATCAATCAAGCAAGCATTGATCTGTAAATATCTCCTTGAAGGCAAGTCAATAAGGGAAATAGCAAGAGCAATGGATACTAATCCAGGAACGTTACAGAGGGCCATAAGGCGCCTTGAAAACCATGGTTACCTGTCAAGGCAAGTCAGGTCATCTCAGTCATTTTATACGCTGACTCTTTTAGGATATTCACTCCTTGAAATTGTCAAAAATCAAAAAGGCAACACTACAGAAAACAACCTCACGGGGTCACTGAAAGAGGCAACACCTCAGAAGAACGATCAGTATTGGAGACTCCATGCTCTCCAATTCAAAATCCCCCTTGTGGAATCCTTCCATCCGGAAGATATCCATTTAATACAATTCCGGGACCATCCTACAAAATTAAGGAATCTGAAAAACCATGCGGATCTCATAGTCGAATTCATGGACTTCTCCGTGACCATGACAACAAAGGCACTGAAAATAACGGGATTGCAGATCAGGCTCCCATATGAAGAAGTAGAGGATCCTGCCATTCTCCTGGAAAAAGCAGCCGATGTATTCAGGCCAGAACTTGAAAACATTGAAATGCTGTTCAGGAAACATTACCCCAAATTCAGGCTCAAAAGGTTGACCAATAATGCAATCATTGTCCAGCCCTTAAAAGGCGAACTGGCCCTCGAAAAGGACACACTTGCAATAAAGGTAGCAAAGTTGCAGGAAAAGGACAAGGCAAACAAACTCAAAGTCTATGATCCGGATGATGGGAAACTTGCAGTCATTGTGGACCTATCAATGGGCCCTGAGATAGAAGGAGTACATCCTAAAAAATTCATTGATCATATGTCTATATACAAGGGCTTTTTGGATGATCTTATTTCGGGGAAATTCTATAAGAAATTTGAAATCATAGCAGATACCCAGGAGAAGATTACAAAGACCCAGGAGATCATGATAGAAAACCAGAAGAAGACACAGGAGGCCAAAGAAGAGGAAGATCTCAGGACAAGAGATCTCTTAAGGGAATTCATCACTGGAACAGGCTCCCATATAAGGCAGATCATGGAAACTATCAATGATCTAAACACAAAAGTAGTTGAATTATCCAGGAGAGTGCACTGAAATGATCTGCTGCATATGCGGAAATAAAATAAGCTACAGGGACGATCATTTCATTTTCGGCCACGTCGAAACAAAGGTTAAGGAAGAACCAAAGGGCCTGTGTCACAATCATGGAAAGATCTTTGAAGAATTTTTGATAAGATTTAAGGAAGAGGTACAGACAATCGAGAAGAATGAAGAAATCCAGAGAATAAAGCATGAAGTGAATGGCCAGAAAACTCTGGATGAAACTTTAGGGAGGCCCTGAAACCATGACTACTGATTTTATCAAGATTATGGAAAGGAAGAAAAAAGAACAGGAACAGGCCCGTTTAGACGATTATGAGGAAGAGGTGAAACAATGAATGAAGCTGGAATAAAGAAGGTAGCCCTCTATGCCAGGGTAAGCACCAAGGACAAGGACCAGACTCCGGAGAATCAATTCAGGAGGCTCCGGGAATATTGCACTATGAAAAATTGGGACTACACAGAATATAACGACTTTGCATCCGGAAGCAAATCAGATCGTCCAGGGTTGAAATTACTCCTGGAAGATTATCAGGAATATGATGGCGTTCTTGTTTTGAGGATAGACAGATTCGGGAGATCTCTTCAGCACCTCATTCTAAACCTTGAATTTCTGCAGAAGAAGGGGAAATTCTTCGAGGCCATAGACCAGGGCATACGAATCTCTGAAAAGAGGGATCCTACAAACAATTTCCTTTTTTCTATCCTTGGAGCTGCAGCTGAGTATGAAAGGGAATTGATCAGCGAGAGAGTGAGGGACGGAATTTATAGGGCCAAGGGAAAGGATCCCCAAAAGAAGGTGAATGGACGTAAATCCCTCCAGGAGAGATTTGGGGACCGCTTCCCAAAGATATACGAGCTGCGAGATCAGGGTAAAACCATAAGAGAGATCTCTCAGCTGGTAGGGATCACCAGATCATCGGTTCAGAAAATCCTGTCCGAGAAATCCCCCCCGGAAAATAGCTGCACTCCTTATATAAACCCCCCGTCTTCCAAGAAGAACATCAGGAAAGAACTCTTTTCGGGACAAAATGAGAAGGTGAAACAATGACCCTTGCATACGTTTTATCAATAAATTTCATAAATTGGATAAAGGGGGCCCTAAAATGAAGATATTGAAGAAACTGAAAAGAAAAATGGTAACTGTGAGAATGAAAGAAATCGATGATGAGGGAAATTCCCCAGCATATTACGGTCGTCTTGTCGATGTGGATGTAAAAGGGCTAACATTGGTAGACGAAGGGACCTATCACTGGATCAATTTTGATGAAATTCTTGAAGTTTTAGAAGGAAACTATCTGACAACAATAAATGTGGAGGTACCCAAATGAAAAAGGAATCAATAACTGAAAAACTCACTAATCAGAGATATGCAAGAGTCATCAAGGATACAAGAAAAGGGTTCAACACAGAATGGATTGAGCTGGAATGTGAAGAATGCAATGCCATATGCAGATATGAGCTGAAAGAGCCAACATATCCAGTTGTAACAGTTTGTGAACATGCTCGAAGGCCTGTGAAGGCTCAATTACTGAAAGGACGTATTTTATGGTTGATCGAATTTCAGAAAACAGTCAGGAAAGGGGAGAAAAAGAAAATCAGGCCCATACTCCTGGAGACAATGCCTCTTCGCCCCGGTCAGGGACTTTATGAGAAGGGGGCAAGATATACAATAGCCCTAACGGTCAGGGACTCAATTGAGGAAATCAATTTCGTAGGAATGGCACTTACTTTCAAACCGGAAATGTTTTACAGCTCGCTCCAGGAAGTACTTAAATCATCAAGTCAGAAGTTGCAGAACAACGGAAGGCCACTCATAAAATATGAGGACCTGGAAATCTTAAACACATCTGACGTGGACTCACTTGTCATCAGGGAAGATATTAAGAAGATCCTCGAGAATATTGGGAACTCAAACCGAGAAGATCATGCAGCTGCATCACTTATAACGGAAAAAGACCAAAAACGCAACAAAAAGAACGTTCCAGCAGAAAACACGATCCCCGAGATAACATTTTCAATGAAGGAAACATTGAAAGAAGAACACCCGATATTTTCAATGGAAATACATTACGGTGGAGGGTTGTTATATGGGGAATCGTGTATTCTTCCTTTATATTGGGATCTAATGATGAAGCTTGCAAACAGAACCAACGAATGGACCACTAAGAATCTGGGAAAAAAATTAAAAGACTGCAAAATAAAGACAGAATTCTATCCAACTGAAGATCGCAGTAGTTTCAATGCCCGTCTAAATGATGACGTTTTTTCAAGAATGTTTATCAAATCAGTGAACAGAGATATAAAGGAAGATGAACAAAAAGCCAAATCAGTGAACAGAGATATAAAGGCAAGGAAGAAAAAGGTAAAATCCAATGAACAATCTTTCATGACAAGGGACATAACGGGCCAGTATCACTTTTTGGAGGCCCCGGTATTATGAACATGAATATTCAGGAAAAGGAGGATCCTAAAGTGTCAAAACTTAAACACAATAGAAAGAATGGAAAGAAGTATGAGGGGGAACTTGTGAAAGTTCTAAGGGAAAAGGGGATCTATGCCCGTCTTGGGAGATCCAATGAAGAGTTTGATGTAACTCTTCCGGAACTGAATGTCAATATAGAAATCAAAAGTACGAACTTCGAATCATCCTGGTGTTCGACTTTTATAAATAGAAAGACTATAGATCAGTACCATAGGCTGAGGGATGTTCCAGGAAAAAATTTCTACGCAATTCGATGGAAAGGCCAGGGAGTTAAAGGCATTCGTCTCTATCCCATCATTCCAGACCTTGAAAAACCTCCAGTGCTATACAAGAACGAGGGCCTGACACTTGATGAGTTCGTTTTCATTCATTGCATCAGAATCGAGCAGGAAGGCATAGAAAACAAAAAAGATGTAAAAATATGCGATGATATGAAGAAAGGCGAACCTATGCCTCTTAAAACGTCAAACAGGAGAACAAAAAGAAAATGATGAAGAGACAGATGAGGTTGATTGAGAAAGACGAAGATATTCTTCTTCCTCCTATTCAAGTTCATCTTGATCAGATGGATAAGGAGATCTTGTATATTTTTCAGAAGAATCCGGACAGGAAATGGAAGGTCAGCCAGATATGTTCTATTCTCATTCACAATGGCCATAACATCAATTCTGCCATGGTTGCCAGAAAACTGGATGTGCTATGCACCTTGACTATACTTTCCAAGGAGAAACATACTGGAAGAGTATACAGATACACGATCACAATCCAATAGCAACATTTAAGAGATTTTAGATGATATATGATTATGGTGGAGAATGTGAAATATGTAGAATATTCTACAACTGACCTCTTTCACCCTGCGAGGGCTGCTGCAAAAGATCAGATCAACTGTGGCACTATTACGATTGAAAACATAGAATCTCTTGAAGGGAAGATACCTAATAAAGTATATATTGAGGCCAAAAAGATACTTATTGGAGAAGTGAAGAAATAACATTATCATTATTCAATTATGTGGCCATAGTTGAAAGGAATTATTTTTCTTATATATTGAAGTTATATGATTAATTATCTGGCAGTAGTTGAGGCCTCTTCCATAATAGTTTCCGTATTGATCACCGGGTGGTTTGTCGTATTGGTCGAAATGATCAAATCCAAGGATAATCGCAATATGAACTATTTTAATATGTTTATAATTCCGATTTCTTTTTATTTTATCTCAATTATTCTTGGAGAACTTTCCGTCAGTATATCTCTATTAACGTTTTCAATTGGGTTTATTTTAACATTAGTTTTTATGATTCTAATTTCTCAAAGATTGAAATATGACATAGACACTGAAAAAGCAGCAAATAAAAAATAGAATCATAAAAGCTGCAGCAGAGTATATATACATACCCCCTGCATACACATCCTATCATTAGTTCTTTCATGTGATTGCTATAATAATGGCAACTACAAAAAGGACTTCCAATACCCCTCTAAAGGGGAAAACTCCCTTACCAGGGGGAGAGACAGCCAAGGGAAAGGGAAGGAGATTCTTCCTTGCGATCATAATTTTTGTGCTGATTGCCTTCGCAGCAATTCCAGCGTTCGCATCCCTTGGCCAGTACATAGGTGATTCCAGTACTTCGGTTGTACTGAAGCCCCAGTCAGGCATTCTGTATGTGTACAATGCAACAGATGTGGGTATTCCGTTTGCCCAGAGCAATTTGTCGGTCGCATACGATATGCCTGTGAACCAGACGACATCATATATTGAGACAAATCTTACGGTCGCTGAGCTGAACGATTTCGCAGTTGAGAAAATAGTTTTGAATCTTGCATACTCAGGAAACATCACTGAACGCTTGGGGTTCGGCACCAACGGTTCTAATTTCCTGCCAGTGATATCAGTAAATGTTCACAACGTGACCAGAACTAATTTTACGATCCAGCCTCAGTACGTGACAGGAAACCAGACACAGTACCTCATGTTCCAGCTGATCTCCAATGATTCTGCATATTCTTTCTCAATCCAGGCATACGGCAACTCAGGACTTCAGACCATGTTCGGGCCCATTGCAGGAGAGGATATTGGATATGCACTTGGTGGGACAGTGATCTTTGTACTGTCAGGAGTTGCAGCTATCTTTTATGACATAGATTTCAGGAGGAAAAAGTAAATGGTTAACAAAAAAAGTGGAGGAAGTGGAGGAAAAGGAAAAATGTCAGCAATTCGCGGGAGATATGGAGACATATCAGTGCCAATCGTGGGACTCATCTGGGCCTTGATGATCGCAGTGTCTCTGTTTTCACAGCCAAGCTTTGACATCGTCAATCATGTTGTGGTTCTCAACCAGGGAGTGATCGCACCGGCCCTGATCATGGGAACGATCGTATGGGCCATCATCGAACTGTTCAGCTCTGCAGGCAGGAATATC
>JAJZYV010000107.1 GCA_021797955.1 Thermoplasmata archaeon | reverse complement strand
TGGGTGATCAAATCTTTCTCTTGCCTCTCTTATAATATCCAGATAAAATAGTGCAGGTTTTACCATTATCATATCTGCACCTTCTTCTACATCAAGTGCAATTTCCCTCATTGCCTCCCTTCTGTTGGCGGTATTCATCTGATATGTCCTTCTGTCCCCAAAAGATGGCGCTGATTTTGCAGCTTCTCTGAACGGACCATATAGACTTGAACTGTATTTTGCACTATAAGCCATCACTGGAACATTCTCAAACCCTGATTTATCAAGATATTCACGTATCTTTTTAACTTGGCCATCCATCATTCCAGATGGTGCTATTATATCCGCGCCACTTTGAGCTTGTGAAACAGCTATCCTTCCATAAACGTTCAGTGTAAAGTCGTTATCAACATAGTTTCCTTTCAATATGCCACAATGACCATGACTTGTGTATTCGCACATGCACAAATCTGTTATTACCCCGATCCCTCTTTCTCTGAATATTGGCACTGCCCTCTGGATTATTCCATCTTCATTATAGGCTTCACTTCCTTCAGTATCCTTAATTTTAGGTATTCCGAATAGAAGCACCCACTTAATACCAAGTTCCTTCAGTTGCGTTGCATAGGCTTCGGCTGAATTCAAAGAATGTTGATAAATCCCTGACATTGATTCAATCTTCTTCCTGTCAGTTAATGACTCGTCTATGAACACTGGCATCACCATATGGGCCATATCAATGGAAGTTTCTGAAACAAGTTCTCTCATATTCTCATTTAAACGCAAACGCCTCAACCGTATGTTTGGATACATAATAGAACAGTGAAAGCTTGAAATTAAGTTTTATCCCATCTCAATGAAAAATAATTAATTTATCTCTGTAAGTTTAATAACTGGCCATCCTTCCTTGTCCTTATCTATGTTCATAACAAAGATCTTATTTGTGCCAGAAGAGACCAGAATAGACCCAGATACCTCAGAGAAGTGAATAGTAAGACCTGAATAATGACTTAATTTTTCATAATATTCATTATCAGCCACTATGACAACTATACCAGTAATTCTAATTTCATTAATTATATTGATAAGCTCCCCTATGAAATTTTGACCATAAGTAAATGAAAGGAAATCTGTTGAAAAAATGTATACATTTGGCCTCACAGATGAGGACATGAAAAAGTCTATAACCTCATTTGGGAAATCGGCGAACATGCTCTTTCCTTCAAGATTAATCACATATGGATTTGATCGTTTTGTTCTTTCAGCTGTTATATAGTGTTTCAATAAATCAGAATCCACAACTGAAACCAGTGTTCTGGATGTCTCATAGCTGCTGGAAGTAACATCAATAACACCTCTTCCTTCGGATATTGTCTGTTTTATTAAGTTATTTTTGAAAAGATTTACTGCATTATCCATTATTTCAGATATATTTTTACGGTGAAGTATAACAACTGTACCCAGAGGTATTTCATCTGCTGTTCCACCAGTCAACGGTATAAATTCCTTGTTTCCAAGAGGTACTTCATATTGCTTGATTTGTTTGATTTCTGGTTTTTTCAGCATCTTTTTTGGATATTCAAATTCAGGTTGAGGAAAAACATTAAATCTTCCTCCTTTAAGAGAATAAAGAAATGTCGGGTTTGATCCTATGGGGAGACCCCTAAATTTCTCAATCCTCATAGTCCTTACAAGATAATCATTTAGAATTTTATAATCGAGGCTCATTACTCCATCGGCGTAATATTCCAATTGTGCATTTCCAGTGTTTTCGAGAATGACAACAAGACCTACCCCTGAGTGCTCCACAAGATCATTCTGCAATACCGAGAATAGTATCCCCTCATCAATGCCATACTTCTGAGCCAAGGCTTCGATTGAGTCTAGAATTATTATGGGGTTAGTACCTGCATTCTCTTCTACGAAAGAATAAATGGCGTTAATTTCAGGAATCACCTCCTGAATATTGAATATTAGACCGCTTGAGGATGAATTAACGCGTTTTTCCTCGATCATCTGTTCAAGTTTTTTTAAAGAGTCGGTAGTGACTTTGGAAAAATCCTCCTTAAATTCAATTGAATCTTTATTGGAACGATATGAAACTTCATCTATGAAACTAAAAACTTCCTTTAAAGGATCATCGCTGAACCTCGAGGAGAGATAGTGAACCGGATTTTCTTTGTAGACCATTCCTGTAAATTCAAGGGCAAAAGTTGTTTTTCCTGAACCAGGTTTCCCTTTTACCACCAGAGATTTTCCGTATTTCTGATTGAAAAATTCAGAAAATAAACCAAAAACTTTGTTATCTGACATTAGGCACCTATTTGCTTAGATCTCTCACTGCTTCGATTTTCCACTCTTCGGAGAATCTCGTTATCATTCCGTACTGTATCTTTTCCATTGCGTCTTTATCCAATACCATTATGAAATATAGATTTCGTTCTATAATCGCACTCTTCAGTTGCTCAAATGTTCTGGCAACCTCAAAGAATGAATGGTAAATCATTAGAAGATCGAAAATATCAATAAATATTATATTTGCACCATCATCTGTTATTTTTTTCTGTATAGTCTCCATGATGAAGGAAAGATTCGCAGGCCTGTTTCTCCCGGCTCCAATGCTATCTGTGACCCATATAAAATTTTCAATATTGAGGACTTCCGGTATTTCCATTCGAAAATTATTTCTTGAGATAACTAGGATTTTTTCTTTATTTACATTATCTGAAAATAAAAGAGAAAGAAACAACTTGGTTTTTTCAGGTTCAGTGTTGTATATCACGCCCGGGTAGAGCCCATTTTTAGCAAGAAAGATACTTGTATTGTTTATTGATCTGAGTCTTCTAACCTTGCTATCAGTCATGGCAATCCTAAGCGTCGTTCTCATCTCTTCAAGATCCTTGGTCTTTAAGACAATATTCTCCGAGCTATATTTAATATAATCTTCAAGTTCAATTTCCTTATCCATGAATATTATGAGATGATAACTCCTTTCATCTAAAATAAGAAAATCTTTAAGATCATCATCCACAGGTTTTGTGAGGTATATTATTAAGCTTGTAGCTTTTCCCTCAATAATTGCTGACTCGTCAAACTCCTTTATGATCTTGTATGGAATACCCAATGGTTTCATTAATTCATTTAAAATGGTACCATGACTTCCATCTTGATCATATAAAATTATCATTTTCACTTAAAGTATTAAGTTATTATTTAAATTTTCTTCCATAGAATTTGATCTCTTCTTCGCATATATGTTTTAGACTGGTATTCCTAATCCATTGCATCTATTATAATATAGTCTAATAAAGCTCCTTGAAAATTAGGGTTTCAATAGAACAAAGTATTATAAATATGGGAATATAATCATTCTCATGAACGAATTTCTTCAAAGTATTACTGGTGGTTATTCAAAAATCAAATTTCTCAGATTTACCCTGTTGAGTTTTGCCCTCATAGACGCCGCCGCTCATCTTTATGCTTCTCCTTCTTCATATCCCTATGTTACTTTCTGGCTGGAAATAGAGGTTGCCGCCTTCATAGTAATAGGAATCGTTTTTCTTTTGGGGTTAAGAATATGGTATCTTCCTTCTGTCCTATTCACTGCGTTTAATTTGATTGTATATCTTTTGTCAGGAGTCATTGCTCTACCACCCATATCTCCAACCGCACTAACCGGGCACATTGAATTTGCAAATTATTCCTTTGGAAGAGCCTTTTCCATGGTTGCATGGATATATATCATTGTAGTAGGTTCCATTTCCATTAGAATTGACAAGGGTTCGAAGTTAAACGATTTACTGAAGGATGATAAGAGCTGATCCTTTAGCATGTTTATATTAACCATTAGCTCTTTAATTAATAAAATAAGAAGAAAGAGATCTGTTTTATAACAAGCAAAAATAAATTTTTTCAATAGATATAAGAATCCTAAACACATCATTGAATTATGAAAATCTACATAGACGGATGGAAAGCAAATTTAAGGTTTGCTGCAGCACATTTCATCCCAGATCATGACAAATGCTCAAGGCTCCATGGTCATGATTATGCAATTATGGTTGGAGTGGAGGGAACCATTGACGACGGAATCATGGCAGACTTTGGTCTCATTAAAAAAAGTATAAGGGGAATAATTGAGTCCCTTGATCATAAGCTCCTATTACCTTCTTCAAAAAAATATTCAAAATATGAGATAAATGAAGGATATGTTCATATTTCGTATATGGACGTTAAAATGGTTATACCAGAACAGTTCGTTGTATTCATAGATACAAATACAAGTTCCAGCGAGGAATTATCTGGTTATTTGGGTAAAAAACTATTAACTGCATTAAAAGGTCAACCAAACATAACAGAAATAACTCTTTCAGTTCAGGAAGGCCCCGGCCAGGGCGCTGAATGGAGAGGTAAATTTTAATGGCTCAAGAAAGGAAAGGGATAGTACTAATGTCTGGTGGCCTTGATTCAGCAACTGTAACAGGGCTTGCTTTGAATGATGGATATGATCTCCTTGCGCTTTCCTTTGACTATGGCCAGAGACATAAGATTGAACTTGAAAAGGCAAAAAAGATAGCTGATCATTATTCTCTGCAACACAAGATATTCAAAATTGATCTTACACAGGTTGGGGGAAGTTCGCTAACATCTGATGTTGGTGTTGAACAAGGTTCCTTAAACCGATCTGAAAATTACATACCAAATACATACGTTCCCTCAAGAAATATCATATTCATCACAATTGCTTCATCAATTGCAGAAGTAAGTGGAATTCAGACTATATTTATAGGGGCAAACGCCCTAGATTATTCGGGTTATCCCGATTGCAGGCCTGAGTTTTTCAGTGCCATGAGAGATACCCTTAACGCGGGTACCAAGATGGGAATTTCCAAGGGGTTCAACCTTGAGGTCCCTTTGCAGTACTTAAAAAAATCAGAAATTATAAAACTTGGAATGTCGCTTGGAGTGCCATATGAATTGACGCATTCCTGTTATCTCGGTGGTGAAAAAGCATGCGGAAAATGTGATTCTTGCCTCCTACGCTTGAAAGGGTTTATGGAAGCTGGGATAAAAGACCCAGTGGAATATGAGTATTTACCTGAATTTTATATAAAAAATTGGGGGTGAAATTAATTCCCCTTAGCCAAAAACTGGTCAACTTTTGATGCATTTTCAGCTACTGACTTCACTGTTTTCATCCAGAGTTCCCTTTCTTCGGGAGTGAAATCAATTTTGTATATCTCTTCAACACACTTTTTGCCTATTTTGATTGGCACACCTATAAAAAGACCCTTTGCATCATAATGCTTTGAGAGATTTTCATCTATATATGCTGCACAAGGAATTACTCTCTTCTTGTCCCTGATTATGGATTCAACCATGGCAGTTATTGATGCACCAGGAGCATAATAGGCACTCCCAGTCTTCAGGTAATTTACAATTTCTCCTCCGCCAAATCTTGTCCTTTTAACTATTTCATCGATTTTTTCTTTTGACAAAAGGTTTGAAATTGGAATGCCTGAAACACTGGAATATCTAATGAATGGAACCATATCGTCACCATGCCCTCCTATAACAAATGCGTTAATATCTTCTACAGAAACACCCAGTTCCATTGATAGAAATGTCCTGAACCTGGAACTGTCAAGGGACCCTCCTAGGCCAATAATTTTAGAAGGTGAAATTCCGCTTACTTTCTGGAAAGCATACGCCATTGTGTCTGCTGGGTTGGAAACAATAACAATATTCGAGTTTGGAGAATATTTCTTCACGTTTCTTGCTACCGAGGAAATAATCTGAACATTTTTTTCCAATAGGTCATCCCTGCTCATTCCAGGTTTTCTGGCAAGACCTGCAGTTATAATTATGACATCGGAATTTTCCATGTTTTTATATGCACTTTCATCCATAGTTGTGAATCCCTTAACCTCAGAATCCACTCCCCAGTGAGGATTTCCCTCTGCAATGTCAAGTGCCTTACCTTCTGGAACTCCATCAACAACATCAAAGAGATAAACATCTCCAAGCTCCTTCAAAACAAGGAACTGCGCCAGACTTGCTCCTACATTTCCTGCCCCTATAACCGAAATTTTAGGTTTCATTATACGTCATTGTCTTAAATAATAAAGCCTTATTCGTTTAATAATACAGTTCATAACAGGGAGTTAAAACCAACATTCTACTTTCACTTACTTATTTTTCAGATTCAATTTTTTTGTTAGTATAATATGATCCTTCCCTCAAATAAAGATCAAAACTTGAAATCATCTCGATTAATTATCTCTTCAACCTATAATGCTTTGATACAAAAGATCCAATAAATCTCCGGTAGAATATTGAATCCTAGGGATACATTTGTAGAGTCAGATCTAATTCGATCCTTATAACCTTGAATTTTACTTCTTGAACCCTGGAAATGAAAAATTTCTTATGAAAATTTGAACTGAATGTGATCAGAAAAATTAAACTATTTATATTTGTAACGCGAGGAAAACCACAAATTAATGAATTATCCATATATTATGAAACCATGTACAGCTTTGTAAAAGATTATGAATATGATGCCGAAAAGCTTTTTGGGATTATAATGAAGAAATTGAAGGATAAGGGTTATATCACACTTTCCTACA
>JAJZYV010000106.1 GCA_021797955.1 Thermoplasmata archaeon | reverse complement strand
AATCAATCCTAGATAACCCCAAAAATGCTAACCAGCTAAGTTCTGATACCAAGGTAAATTACAGGACAATAGAGCATCACATCAAAATTCTGCTTGCAAACAACCTCCTGAGTGTACAGGGTGAAGGATATGGAAGGGTTTATTTTGCTTCCCATCTACTGACCAAAAACTTTTATATATTTGAAGAAATATTAGACAAGGCAGGAATGACAGGGAGGGAAGAATAATATGGGCCCATTGTGGATAGCGAACATAATTCTGCTCTCTATGTCAGTGATCGTTTTTGCTTTCCTGCTGGCGTCTTACCTTCGGAGTTACAGAAACATCAGATCAAGAGTCTTTGGCGGAATTATTGCGTTCAGTTCGACACTTCTGGCAGAATCAATAGTGGCCGTGGTGATTTACTACAATCTATCATTGAGTTTCAGTTCAGGCCTTGCTGCACTCCTTCTATTGATAAATGCCCTTTCGCTCGCTGGTTATATTTTCCTTTACAGATCACTGGATATTTAGAATCCAGTTTCCCTATCAGATAGATAGAAGGTAAAACACATAATTCAGCGAAATGCTCCGACCGGGATTTGGACCCGGGTCGTCGGCTCGAAAGGCCGATATGCTTGACCGGACTACACCATCGGAGCGGTAACAGGTAAACACTAGTTCTTATATTTAATTTTGTAATTGATTGAAAGCTTTTCACTTCTGAGAAATATAGTTTAGATACCTTGTCTATTAGATGCATTAGGGTAATTACTTAAATATTCTAAAATAAATATAAGTTAATAGTTAATGAATCCTAACTAATATATAGTTTGTTTTAATTACTAACTGTGACTGATTCCAAACAAGACTCTCTGAACGAAGTTAAAATATCTGAATTTACGAGGTCTCTTAGAACACTGCTGCAGGAAATCATGTTTCTCCAGATGGGTTCTTTGAGATCAAGGGGAATTACCATACCTAAATTCTTCCTCATGAAGTTTCTATATTATCATGGTAAGAGGAAAACCTCTGAAATTTCTGAATTATTGGGTATCAGCCTTCCAGCCGTTTCAGAGATTCTAAATTCCATGGAATCAGAAAAACTCATATTCAGAACACACGATGAAACTGACAGAAGAGTTGTGGTGGTAGAGTTGAGCAGTGAAGGGAAAGTGCTTGTTCTTAACCTTGAAAATCATAACCAGTGCCTCATAGAGCAAGCTTTAAAATCAATGCCCATTGAAAATTTCGAAGTAGCCATTAATTTTCTGGGAAAACTCACACTATTTCTTCATGATTCTGTTGAATTAAAGATAAAAAAACAGGGTGAATAATATGGAAAACAACGAAATTGATGACAAAAATTTCAGGTCAAAAGAGGAGTTTGATTCCAAATACGCGTTGAGAGTTATGCTCATTCTTGCAGGACTTGTTTTAATTGTGATGTATATTGAGGGGATGCTTACCCCTTCACTTCCGGCCATAGAGAAGCAATTCAATATTTCTGTTGCACAGGCAAGCCTCTTACTATCCACATACCTTGTGGGAGGAGTTGCCCTTACTCCCGTTATTGGAAAGCTAGGAGATCTTTATGGCAAAAAGAAGATGCTCACAATTGTTCTTGTAATATACTCCATATCTGTCTCCGTCACCGGATTTTCACCCACATATGATTTCATGATTGCTGCAAGGACAATTCAGGGGATTGGATTGACTATTATGCCTCTGGGCATGAGTCTTGTCAGGGAAGAATTTCCAAGAGAGATTGTTCCAAGGGCTCAAGCCCTTATCAGTGCAATGTTTGGTGTAGGTTTCGCAATATCTCTTCCCCTTGGCTCACTGATTTCAAATGACTTTGGCTGGAGAATGACATACCACACGGCAATCCCATTCATTCTGTTTCTCGCCATTATCACATTCATCATGGTTAAAGAATCAAGATTCAGGAGACCTGAAGTAAAGATTGACTATATTGGTGCAACACTTCTGGCACTATCTCTAGGGGCCGTGGTATTTGCCCTTTCTGAAGGCCCATCATGGGGATGGTATTCAACATCCACTATTGCTCTGCTCATGTTTGGAGTAGTTCTTCTATTTCCATTACTCATTTATGAGAGGCAATATTCACTCAATGGCGGCGAGGCAATTATCCACTTCAAACTCCTCTCAATGAGAAATGTCATGGTGGCAAACATAATTCTGTCTATATCAGGAATGGGAATGTTTCTGGCAATGCAGGCCCTCACATACAAATTTGAAAACCCATCTCCGGCAGGATTTAACTTATCCATCCTTGGAACTGGACTTTCTCTTGTTCCCTTTGCATTGGGGGTTTTCTTCCTTGCAATAGTGACCGGGAAGATGGTTTCCAGAACCGGGGTAAAACCACTTGCAGTATTTGGTGCGGCTTTATCATCGGTGGCATTCCTGTTAATGGCTTATAGCACTAGTTATGATCAGATACTCCTCCTTGAGTTCTTCGTAGGTGGTGGCATATCACTCATGAATGCATCATTGATTAACCTCATTGTTCTGACTGTGAATCCAAAGGATATGGGTCTTGCAACGGCCATGAACGGAACGTTCAGAAATGTTGGAAGTAGTATAGGGGCACCAATTGCCGGATCCATAATGTCCACAATAACAGCAGTTTACCTTGTAGGCTCTTCTCACAATATACCCATATATGAATCACTTCCTTCGTCCACAGCTTATTTCACAGTATTCATCATATCCGCTGCAGCGTTTGCCCTCGCAGCTGTTCTTACAATCACAGCAAATGAGGTTCTCGGAACCGGAAAAAGGGTGAGAAAGGTGAACGAGGCGAGATTACTAGCTGCTAAACCAGAAAAGGTTTAGTTAGAGTGAAAGATGAAACCAAAAAGGAAATGTGCAATTAGATAATCGGACTCCGGATTAAAATGGAATTCAGGGCAAAGCTGGTAACTTGGGAGGAAATAGAGGACTGGTGTAAGAGCCTGTCAGATAAAATCATATCAGAAGAGATACCCGATGCTATTATTGGAATGTCACGGGGAGGACTGGTGCCTGCAAGGATTGTTTCAGATAAACTTCTTAGAAAGGAGTTGTATGCAGTGAAAACCGAGCACTGGGGTCTGACAGCCTCAAAGGACGGAATGGCAAAGCTGAAGCAGGGACTTTCCTCTGACATCAGGGGCATGAATGTTTTGATTATTGACGATATAACCGATACAGGACAGAGCATGAGAGTAGCATTGGATTATATTAAATCACAATCCCCGAAGAGCGTAAAAACTGCCGCGATGCTTCACATTTCACATTCAGAATTTATTCCTGATTATTTTGCAAGAGAGATAAGCGACTCACAATGGACATGGTTCATATTCCCTTGGAACGTTTTTGAGGATGTTATGAATCTGACAGGTAAAATCTTAAAGACGCCAATGACTTTGCTTCAGATTAGAAAGGAATTGGGAAAATCGTTCGAACTTGATATGGATGAACAAAGGCTGAAAACAATTCTGGAATATATGGAGAAGTTGAAGAAAATAAAATCAGATGGCAGCGGCAATTTTTCTGCGCTTGAATCATCATGACTTTACGAATCTGGTTCCGGATTTTCCTGAAAGAACGTTAAGGGCATCTGAGAGACTTCCAATTACCGCCTCTTTTCCTCCCTTTTCAATGAATCTGAGAGCTGCTCTGACCTTGGGTTCCATGCTTCCCTTTCCGAAGAATCCCTTTGACAGATAATCCTTTCCCTCTTCCATTGTGATTTGAGATAATGCTTTCTGGTCGGGCTTTCCGAAATTAATAAAGACATTTTTCACATCCGTTAATATTGCAAGTTTATCCGCTTCTATTGAACTTGCAAGAACAGATGATGCCAGATCTTTGTCAATAACTGCCTCTACTCCAAGGAGTGTTTTGTCTTTCCTGATCACTGGAATCCCCCCACCGCCTGTGCATATGGGAAGGAACCCTGATCTCAATTGTGATAATATTGCATTTCTTTCAACAATTTCCATCGGAAATGGTGATGGAACAACCCGTCTCCATCCCTTCTCGGTTTTTGCCATTTTCCAGCCGTTATTATTCACTAATTCTCTTGCCTTTTCGTCTGAAAATACAGCCCCAACTGGTTTTGTGGGTTCCAGAAATGCTTTATCCTCAGGATCGACAATTGATCTTGTTACGGTAACAACAGCCTCTTTTGAAATTCCCTTATAGTTCCTTACCATTTCATAGGCCTCTAACATTATCTGCCCTATGAGGCCCTGAGACATTGCTCCACAAGTGTCAAGTGGCATTGGCGGCGGTAAACTATCTGAAATCTGGTTTCTCAAAAGAATATCACCAACTTGTGGCCCGTTTCCATGTGTTATTACAACATCCTCCATGGATATTATTTTCCAAATTGCGTCAAATGCTCTGTAAGCGCGTTTAACCTGTGTTGCATAATCTCTGCTATCTGTTGTTTCCAAAAGGGCGTTTCCACCAAATGCTATAACGATTTTAACCAATAATTCACCTGGAAGTGCTACTAATAGCATTTTTTTATATGAATCTTCTTATATCCCGTAGAGAAGTTGATTTTTCGTTTATTCTACTATAGAATTTTTTTAAGAAGATTGGCATAGCTGTTATATGCCGAAATACCCTTTTCTGTTATCTGTGCCATCAATCTTGGACCGGTTAAGCTGAATGCATAAAATGTTTTTATGAGTCCTTTCTCCTGAAGTTTTTCCAAATGATTGCTCATACTCCCTTTTCCAGATGATGTTATTTTTGACAACTCACTGAAACTCAACTGCTTGTTATGAACAAGCGAAATCAATATTATTAATCTAATAGATGATTTCAATAATGGCTCCTGAAGTTGCTCTGAAAGCTCAGATATGATGTTATTTAATTCGTCAGTATCAATGGAAGGTGCTGAATCCCCCTTTGAAGAATTATTTGGATCTCCTCCATACTCAGGCATTTCATTCCCCCAAAAATTTTTTGCTTGAGTATATTGCATAGAGTGCTGAGAAGTACCATCCAATTATTGCAGGAAGCCATGATAGGGAAAAATCCAGCTCAGATTTTCCCACAAAGATACTGAGGAGGGATAGGATTATACTCAAAACAAATGACATTAATGATACCATACCCTCAACGGGTATCTTCTCAAATGTCATCATAAGGTTCTTGAGTTGATAAATTGACATGAATATTAAAAAACTATAGAAAATGAGGGACTCAAATATATTATTTATTCCGTAGAAAGAGATGATTAATATGATAACAATAAACATAATGATTGACAAAGAACTGAAAAATTTTCTTTCAAAAGAATCCTTTCGCTTTCCAACTAGAATTGATTTGAATCCTATTATCTGTATAGCTCTTCTGAAAATTCTTCCGGTTATCCAAAAGGCAAGAAAGAATACGGTAAGATATGCAGTAAGGAGAATGTAAGGAACATACGAGACAATTGAAGGATAATATGACAGATAAGGAAGAAAAACAAATAGAGTGATGGCAGTTGCCCATACTGCGTAATATGATCCGTACGCTTTCCTAAAGATATAAAAATCAAATTTGAGTGCTTTTTTTGCAACTCCGGTTAAATCTGCAATATCGTTTTCAGAAAGGCCATGGGTCATACCTGTCTCCCCTCCTCAATGGATTTGGGTTTTATTCTTCTGATGAGCAAAAACGAGCAAGCCATGAGGATTAATATCCATATTGTCAGAATAACCATCTGAATTTCCGGATTGATATGAATTCCGTTGTTTAATGGTTCTAGTGTTAAGGGAACGCGATGCCCGTAATAACTCCATACAAAGATATCTGAAATGTCTGTAAAAGGACTTCCATATATAATATACGAAGGAAGACCTACGTTAAACTGTGTGAATCCAAAGAGATAGGTGAGTATCATTGGAATAAAAGAAGCGAATGATACGTTTCTCAGACCAAGATAGTTATTGAAAACAACTATTATTATGGATGCAAGGAGAAACATGAATACCCCTGCGGCAATTCCGGCCAAAATAGAAATGTAAGGAAGGCTTGGCGTGAGTAAATACCCGCTCGTATAGCTGAACAAGACGAATGTCATTGTGAGCATGATTCCTGATAGAACGCCCCCAATTATTCCGGTGCTCAGCATAAAACCAGATATATATCCAGATGGTTTAAGAGTTGTAAATCTGAAAGCATACGCCAAAGAGCTGTTTCCATAATAGATAGAGTATGAAATGGATGTGGACAAAGTGCTGGCTGAAATTAATCCTATGAGGCCAAACCATATGGCTGCATTCAATTTGAAGTAAATCTCATGATTGGGAAAATTAGAGGTGAAAACAAATGCTCCCATGAATATCCAGAATAGCATGAATAAGACCCCCCAGCCCCATAGATTTGGGTTTTTTAGCATGGATTTAAGAAAATATTTACCAATCATTATGTCACCTCGTTGAGAAGAGAGTTGAAATTTCTTGCCGCAGAAATTGATACTTCTCCCTGGTCTCTTGAAATTGAAAAGGTGCCAAATCCAGTTTCCATGACAGATATATTGTTTGGTACCACTCCCTTATTGATAAAGAGATTTTTTACCTCGCTTGCCTCAAATTTTCCGAAAAGCCTTCCTTCTATGAT
>JAJZYV010000105.1 GCA_021797955.1 Thermoplasmata archaeon | reverse complement strand
ATCAACAGCATTGACATTATTGTTACTATCCCTCCATAGTATGATGTCATTTCCGAAGAATTTAATCTTAGTCGTTTTCCCCCTTTTCAGTTCATCTGAATCAAGAACTATGTACCACTTATTTTCAATCAACCCTTTATTCACCTGTGATGATTACCAGTGACCAAATAAATTTTCTACAAGATGCATCCATGTCTTATTGAGGTTACAAGAAATACTTCGGTTTCAGTGAATCTACTTCATTTCCTTGTCTATTTCTTTTACTTCTCACAGTTAAAACGTCCTCCCTTCGAATCAGTCTACCTAATATAACGGCCCTTCCCGCTTCCATCTATATAAATTTCCATCAATTTGATATTTATTGCGCTAGAAAGGTCATATTTTTCGAAACACGAATGTAAACTTCGAATTGATGATACTGGCTGCAATCGTCATCGTTGCCTTGGAAGTGTGGCTTGACATGAAGTACTTGTTCTGACTGGAACCCGGCCTCTTATTTCCACGTGGTGTAACCCTTCCCAGCACCACAGCTTATCCACTCAATCATTACTGTAACGGGCATTCCAAAGTCATACATAGGCAGAAGTATTACTGCATTTCGTGGATATACCCATCGGTGGAATCATACCGTTCTGGATAAGCTTCGTCTACTATTACATTGCAGCAGCCGTGATCACCACATTTGGTGGAAGCATGTTCACATATTCCAGAAATAAGGCGGGGAGGATTGCATGGAGCAGGAGGAGGCAACCGTTGTGGAGAATTGTCATCGGTTATTTCCTGAGCACAGTGATCCTTACAGTTATTTCATATCTCCTCTATCCAACCGTCATTCCCTACCTCTATATGAATTTGAAATACACACCCTCCATGGCAATACTCACTTCCATTGCCTACTTCTACTGGATACTCCGGGGATTCGGTAGAAGGATATCTAGGAATGCAGAGTGGATAGCAGGCCCAGTCATACTCTCTGCGATTGCTTGGTATATTGCAAATATATACTGACTCCCCTCATATCACATGGGACGGACATGAGAGAATTGTTCCAGATAGTTATGTACTGATATATATCACAAATGATAGGGGCTCCGAGTCCTCGAGTGGAAGATTTCTTCATGAACCTTAATAATCAAATTGAAAATCAGTTCTGAGTAAATGCGGAATGTAACAAAAGTCATAGCGGTCGTTCTCCTTCTGCTCACCATCTCAGTCTTTTTTTTGTTCATAGTTCCGCACACAGGAGCTACCTCCAATGACTTCCTACCTGGCATTACCATAACCCCCAACTTTTCGGGGAACTACTCTAAAGAAAACTACACCCTTCTCCTTACTAACTTCAAGACCTTATATTCTGACGTAAACCAATCAGCCATTTCATTTTCTTATGCGTTGACAGCTGCCTTGGCACGCGGTCTTACTTTTGGTGTTTTTGCAGGCCTGTTTTTCGGGTTTATCCTCGGTGCGGTCCTAGAGGGAGCCAGAAGGAGGAATAGGCCTAGTTAGCTATTTTCAGCTCTACAAAATCATAACAGGATTTCATTAAATTAGTAGTGTTCGAGGTTATATTTCCATTGAGCCAAATGATCATCAGTGGTTTCCCGTGTTTTGCAATCAATTGCCGAAAATGTAGCGTGAAGTAAGGACCTGGAGTCTGGCTGACCATATCCTGTAAGGCCCAGAATCAATTTCTAGAGACGATATCTTGCCTATTCGATAACTTATCATAAATCGTGTAGCAACCTCAGTAGCACTACGCTCTAGGTAATATTATTAAATATGACTAGAACTTAATAAACTATTCACCAGAATGTCGATGAATATTCATAAACTCATTCAAAGGAAATGTACTCTGTTCGTTTTTTGGACGTCCAAAGTAATTCTACATTTTCTGGTCTGTTGTTTGCTTCTTTCGCTACCTGCTTCATTATACTATGGCTAATATTGCTCAATTCAAGATTGTCTTTTATTTTTGGTTCCGCCAAATACATCAGCATGATCCCATGGTATTCGTTTCCATTTTTATTTCCTTTACAGGCATTATGAAGCTTGATAACATCGTAGATTATTCCTGACGCCAGTTTTCCATCTTTGTATGTGCGGTAGTCTGGTTTCCTTATATCGCTTTTGGACCTATTTAGTCCGGAGACATATTTGACCTCGATCAAGGTGTTGTATTTCTTTTGTAAATCTCTGTACCAGAGGTCAAAATGATCATGCTTAGTTTTAGAATTGTCTGGCATCCATTCAAATGCTAATTCCTGATGTGATACGCCACAAGCCAGTAAATAGTGGTAAAGATGTGCTTTGTATTTAGCTTCATATGGAAAATAATTGTCGTCATCTTCTTTTCCTTGGGTCAATAACTTTTTACTGACCTCAGTCAAGTCTTTAGTCGTTCTTCTTACTGCCTCGAGCAATTCTTTCCTAAAAGACGCATTGTCCATATGGCTCTTATAACTATTTTCTATATTAACGAACCTTTTGGTCACTTTCATGTGTTCTGACATCTTGTTTTAAGAAATACAGTTATAACAGAAATTCAGTTTCAATTTTTTGTGTAAAGCCTTCCTGGCAAATAGGACGCAATGCATGGGATGAAGAAAATGATGTAAAGTCACATCCGCAGTCGATATCTCGAAAGGAAAAATTATAACCTTCATCGAGCATTGAGTTTTGATGACAACAACCTCTAACAATAACGGTGGAAGCCTAGAATCTTGGTTATGGGAAGCTGCCTGTTCTATTAGGGGAGAGATCGAGGCCCCTAAGTATAAAGATTTCATAATTCCCCTTGTCTTTCTCAAGAGGTTAAGCGATGTCTTCGAAGACGAACTGATGAATATATCGGACAGCAAAGATGTATCTCTAGCAATGGTCAATTCAGATCACAAGCTCGTCAGATTCTACATACCTGAAAAAGCAAGATGGAAAAGCATGGTTGATCAAAAGGAATCCCTGGGCGAATATCTGACATCTGCCATGAGAGACTTGGCAAGGGAGAATCCTAGGTTGCAAGGTGTTGTTGACCTGATAGATTACAATGAATCAACTGGTGGTACCAGAACTATTACCGATTCAAGCCTTAGAAAACTCCTGGATATTTTAAACAGAAAGAGGCTTGGATTAAAAGATATAGATTCTGATTTACTTGGAAACGCATATGAATATCTCTTGGGGAAGTTCTCCGAAGGTTCTGGCAAAAGTGCTGGGGAATTCTATACACCAAGAGAAGTGGCACAGTTGATGGGAAGAGTACTTTCACCTGAGCCGGGTGAATCCGTGTACGATCCAGCATGCGGTTCCGGAGGTCTCCTAATAAGAAGCTACGATTCCTTCGTTAAAAAATATGGTCGTGAGAGCACGCTAGACTTTCCCAAACTCTATGCGCAGGAGATAAACCGTCTTACCTATGCTATGTCTAGAATGAATGCAATCATCCACGACATAGATTCTGCTGAAATAAGGATAGGAGATACGATGGAGAGACCGGCATTCGTCAATCCAGACGGTTCCCTGATGCAGTTTGATAAGGTTACTGCAAATCCAATGTGGGACCAGAAATTCGATCCGGAGCAGCTGAAAAACGACCCCTACAATCGTTTTATCTTCGGAATCCCGCCTAAATCAGGTGGTGACTGGGCATGGATACAGCACATGTTAGCTTCTGCCAAAAAGAGAGTTGTTGTTATTTTGGATCAGGGAGCCCTCTTCAGGGGAAATGTAGAGGGGAAAATCAGGAAGTCAGTTATTGAAAAGGATCTGGTTGAATGCATCATCTCCTTGCCCGAGAAACTATTCTATAACACAGTAGCCCCGGCGGCTATACTGATATTCAACATGAACAAGGAACTCTTGAGGAAGGATAAAATTTTGTTCATTGACGCATCTGAGGAGTTTGGTAAACATAAGGAAGTTAGGAGATTGAATCAATTATACCCAGAACATATTGATAAGATTGTAAATGTGTTCAACTCTTTTCAGGATCAGGAGGGGTTCTCATCCACACGATCAAAAGACTTTGTTCTAAGCCAAGATGGAAACCTCAACGTCACACTATACCTAATGAAAATAGACAATGAAGAAAAAATAGACATAAAGAAGGTATTGTCAGATATTTCTGAAACCGATAACAAACTCAAGCAAGTTGATGAAAAACTCAAATCCTATTTGAAGGGGCTCGGTTATTACGGCTAGACCTGGATACAAGATGACGGAGATGGGGGAAATACCTGAGGAATGGGAAGTTGTTAAACTTGGAACAATTTTAAATCTAAAAAATGGTGAATCCCCTAAGACCTATAAAGATAGTAACATCCCTATTTATGGAGCTAATGGAATTATAGGATATACCAAAGATTTCTTAGTAGACAATGATTTTACAATAATTATCGGTAGAGTTGGCGCATCAGGAGAAGTACATTTAGGAAAAAGAAAGATATGGATAAGCGATAATGCAATTTATAGTGAAACTCATCAAAGATCAATAATTTATTTACCTTTCCTGTTTTATTTACTTAAATACAAAAAACTTAACAAATTTGCTTCAAAGACAACTCATCCCATCATCACACAGACCTTCTTAAATAACTTTTTAATACAGCTCCCAAATTTTGAAGAGCAGAAAAAAATCGCCGAAATCCTTTCAACAGTTGACGAAAAACTGGAACTTCTGAAAGGGAGGAGAGAGCATCTTGAGAAACTGAAAAAGGTTTTAATGAACGATCTTCTAACTGGAAAAGTTAGGGTTAAAACAGAATCGTCCGGAAGTGAAAACTGATGCCCGCTTTTGCATCTGAGAAATCCAGCGTCCAAAATCCAATAATTGAGTATGCCAGACAGATAGGATGGAAATACTTGAGTCCAAATGATGCTCTGAGGATGAGAGAGGGAGAAACTGGACTAATCCTCAAACAGGTGTTCTCGTCTCAGATAATAAAATTAAACTCGGATTTCAATGCAAATCTGGAAACTGCAAATACCATAATTAAAAGGCTTGAGAATAGCATCGCTGCAAACATTGAAGGAAATCAGAAAGCATGGGAACATCTTATAGGAATGGGAACAGTATTTGTTCCAGAGGAGAGAAGGGACAGGAACGTGAAGCTCGTAGATTTTGAGAAGCCAGAAAGGAATGAGTTCCACATAACAGATGAGATGAGCTTCACAAATGGAGTGAAGACTAACAGGCCGGATGTAGTGTTCTTTGTAAATGGTATTCCTATATTCATTCTAGAAGCAAAGGCCCCCTACCGTCTAGATGGTATTCAAGATGGACTCAATCAGGTAAGGAGATATCATGAGGAAACACCAGAGATGATGGTGATCCCTCAATCATACCAGGTAACAAACATACTGGACTTTTTCTATGGACCTACATGGAATTTCTCCAGCAAGAACGTATTTTCATGGAGACTTGAGAATGACCAGAAACTTGAATATCGGGTGAAATCATTCTTCTCTCCTGATAGAGTTCTTATTTTCATCAGGGATAACATATTGTTCATCAGACAGGATGACGAACTGAAAAAGGCAGTGCTTAGACCCCACCAGATCAGAGCTACAGAGAGGATACTTGATAGGAGTATTGAGCCCAAGAAAAGAGGGCTGATATGGCACACTCAGGGATCGGGTAAAACTTACTCCATGATAATTGCAGCAAAGAAGATAATGGAACACAGACAGATCAAGAGACCGATAATACTCATGCTTGTGGACAGAAATGAACTAGAAAGCCAACTTTTCAGCAACCTTTCTGCTTTGGGGTTTGAGAACGTTCACGTCACGGAAAATAAGAAGGAATTGCAATCGCTCCTGAAGTCAGAAATTTCCACGATCATAGTATCAACAATACAGAAATTCGAGGGAATGCCCGAGAAAATCAATCTCAACAGCGAGATATTCGTCTTCGTGGACGAGGCTCACAGAACAACTGGAGGGAAACTGGGAAATTTCCTCGTGGGAGCAATACCCAATGCAACTCTTATAGGTTTCACCGGTACTCCTGTCTCTAGAGCATCAGGAAAGAATGATACGTTCCTGATATTCGGAAGGGATGACCCGGAAGGCTATCTTGATAGGTACAGTATCAAGCAATCAATAAAAGATGGCACCACTCTCCCGCTGAATTATTCAATGGCTCCCAACAGGATGCTTGTAGACAGGGATACCCTGGAAAAGGATTTCCTCAAAAATGCGGAAGTGGCTGGAGTATCGGATATAGAAACCCTCAACGCAATAATGGAGAAACAAGTGACCCTCAGAAACATGATGAAGAACAGGGAGAGGATGGACAGCATTGCCCAGTACATTTCACAACATTTCAAAAACAATGTTGAACCCCTCGGTTATAAGGCGTTTCTGGTTGCCGTGGACAGGGAAGCTTGTGCTATTTACAAAGATATACTTGACAAATATCTCCCTCCCTCATATACAAGAGTGGTCATAAGTCCTGGGCACAACGACAGGGAAGAGCTTAGGAAATACCACACCACAGAGGAAGAGGAGAGGGGGATAAGGAAGGCCTTCAGGGATACTGGGCAGGAACCCAAAATACTCATTGTTACTGAGAAACTTCTGACAGGTTTCGATGCTCCTGTTCTTTACTGCATGTATCTGGATAAACCCATGAGGGATCA
>JAJZYV010000104.1 GCA_021797955.1 Thermoplasmata archaeon | reverse complement strand
ATGGAACCATTCGCTATGCAGAAAATCCGCCAAAGAAGTACTATGATATCTACCCCTTTGAGTTCTACTGCAGCAACTCAGACGAACTATGGAACGAGCTCAAATCCATTTTCATGTTCTGGAGGGAAAAAGGAGTACGTTTCTTCAGGGTAGATAATCCGCACACAAAACCGTTGGGGTTCTGGGAATGGGTAATAAGTGGGGTAAAGGAAAAATACCCGGACACCTACTTCCTGTGTGAAGCCTTTACAACAGAAAATCTAATGTATGGGTTGAGCAAAGTTGGTTTTGATCTTTCCTACAGTTATTTCACTTGGAAAAATTATGACTGGGAAATTAAGGAATATTTCAAGTTCCTTAACAGAGACGAAATAGTTTCTTTTTACACACCTGTCCTATTCACAAACACACCTGACATTCTGAGTTTCAACCTTCAGCGAGACGGGAGACCACAGTTCATCATAAGATCCATACTTGGAGCGACTCTGGGGAGTTCATGGGGGATATATAGCGGATACGAAATATGTGAAAACGATGCCATTCCAGGGAGGGAAGAATATCTTAATTCAGAGAAATATGAAATTAAGAGGAGAACCTTCAATTCAGGTGATTCCATTGCAGATGAGATATCCACACTTAACAGGATCAGGAGGGAATATAGGCAATTAACGGAAAGAGGGAACCTGACATTTCTAAACACTACAAATCAGTCAATTCTTGCATATTCAAGAGGATATGAAAGAAATAAGCTTGTAATAATCCTGAATCTTGATCCAGAAAAGGTACAGGAAGGACTCGTCCAGGTTCCAGAGGAATGGAGTTCCACATCACTTTTCAGGGTAATCGATATTTATAATCAGGAGGCATATACATGGAGCGGAGGACAGAATTTCGTCAAGTTAACACCGGAATTCAAACCGGTTCACATTCTAAAAAGGGTGAATGAATGAGTGAAAATGATTTGGGAGAACTCTGGTATAAAGATTCCATTTTTTATGAAGCACCAATCAGATCGTTTTATGATTCTAACGGAGATGGAATAGGCGATTTCAGGGGAATAACAGAGAAACTTGAGTACATCAAGAGTATTGGAATAGATTGCATTTGGCTTTTACCATTTTACGATTCTCCACTAAAGGATGACGGTTACGACATCAGAGATTACTATTCGATACTGCCTGATTATGGAACAATGGATGACTTCAACCTTTTTATAAGGACAGCACATGATCTTGGAATAAAGGTAATTGCAGATCTAGTGCTGAATCACGTCTCAGATCAGAACAAGTGGTTTGTAGAGGCAAGAAGTTCGTTAGATAATCCAAAAAGGGATTGGTTTGTGTGGTCAGACGATCCTGAAAAATACAAAGATGCAAGAATCATTTTTATCGATACTGAAAGATCAAATTGGTCTCTTGACCCTCAAACCGGTCAGTATTACTGGCACAGGTTTTTTAGTCACCAACCTGATCTGAACTATGACAATCCTGAGGTCAGGGAAGAAATGATCAATGTGATCAGATTCTGGCTGAAAAATGGACTGGACGGATTCAGGTGTGATGCAGTCCCATATCTTTTCGAAAGGGAAGGCACATCCTGTGAAAATCTCCCGGAAACTCACAACTACTTCAAGGAAGTTAGAAAAATGATAGACAGAGAATTTCCAGGGAAGATATTGCTGGCAGAGGCAAATCAATGGCCAGATGATGCAAAGGCATATTTCGGAAATGAAGATGAATTTCAGATGAATTTTAATTTTCCCCTAATGCCCAGAATATTCATCTCACTGGCAAGAGAAGATGCATTTCCAATTGAAAACATAATTTCAAAAACCTTACCTGTTCCAGAAACCTGCTCCTGGGGACTCTTTTTAAGAAACCACGATGAGCTGACTCTTGAAATGGTGACAGATGAAGAGAGAGATATTATGTATTCAGAATATGCCAAAGTTCCAAAGATGAGACTGAATCTCGGAATTAGACGGAGATTAACACCGTTAGTGGACAATGATCGCTATGTTCTTGAATTTCTTTACGCCCTTATCATGTCTCTGCCAGGAACTCCTATTTTTTATTACGGCGACGAAATAGGAATGGGAGACAATATATACCTCGGAGACAGGAATGGGGTAAGAACACCTATGCAATGGTCATATGACAGAAATGCAGGTTTTTCCAGGTCTGATCCTGAACAGTTGTTTGCGCCTGTTATAATAAGCTCAAACTATCATTACGAAACAATTAATGTAGAATCAGAATCCAGGCTACCAACATCTTTCCTTAATTGGATCAGGAAAATGGTCGTGACAAGAAGAAGATACGCGAAGGTTTTCGGAAGAGGAAGTATAGACTTTTTGCATTCTGAAAACAAGGAAATTTTATGCTTCGTAAGAACCTATGAATCCTCCGTGATTCTCTGTGTTTATAATCTGGCCAAAAAACCATCATATGTGACATTGGATCTCAGGAAATATTCGGGATGGCATGTAAGAGAACTGATAAGTCAGGTAAGATTTCCAGATATTGGTGACCTTCCATACTTCTTCACATTGCAAAGAAATTCATTTTTCTGGATGAGTTTGGAGGGTTCAGAGAATGAGAAGTGATGCGGAAAAAATAAAAAAAAATATAGGCAAAATAATAGATGAAGCTAAAAATGAAAGATGGTTCCCACTGAAGGAAACGGACTCAAAGGCATTTGAAATAATAGACGTTTATTCAATAAGAGAAGATGAGGAAACCCCTATTTTGCTGATAATTTCCGCCAAAAACAAGAGACTCAACATGATCTTGGACACCGGAAAAAATGGATATTCTGACTCCATCAAGTCGGGCAGAATATCAAAACTCTTGGATTCTGTGATAGATTCATCATATCATGGAAAAATGGAATATAATGGCAGGAAAGACAGATTAAGGGAAAGCTTGAAAAATATCAGGCCAATAAATGCTAATCAGAGTAATACATCATTCATACTTAACGATAAAATAATTGGAAAATTTATGAGGACTTATTCTGACATTGAGAATCCCGATTTTATGCTTCCATCGAAATTGTGGAAAGAAACTGATTTTAGAGACATTCCGGAGCCCATAGGCCAGGTTTCATATAAAAATGAACAGTGCTTGATCACATTCTCAGAATACTGTAAAGGATCAAAGGACTACTGGGCATATCTCATGGAAGCAGATAATCCCGGAGATGTTTGGGGCAGCCTAGGAAAAATAGCAGAAGAACTTGCAGTCATCACTGCAAAAATGCACGTATCGCTTTCAAAGCTAAGCGGAGTCGATTTTGCTCCTGAAAAATTTACCTACGAAGATATTGAAAAAATGAAGTTTTCTTTATCTGAATTCAGTGAAAAGCTCATAAAAATGTGTAATAGATTGGGAAATAAAAACGAATATGCCAGAAATATTTTGGAGCACCAGGACAGGCTTGTCTCAGTTGTAAAATTACTCGATAAATTGCCTCAATCTGGACTGAACAAGCAGAGGATTCACGGCGACTACCACCTTGGGCAGATACTCAAAACAGAAATTGGCCCGAAAGTAATTGACTTTGAAGGGGAACCCTTAAGGAATGCAGGGGAGAGAAAACAAAAACAGAGCCCAATGAAGGATGTTGCAGGCATAATGAGATCATTTGATTATCTATGCTGTTCCAAGTTAGGGCAGTTGAATTCTAGATCCGAGAATATTCAAGAAAATTTTCTAAATTCCTACATTAGGGAGAGAAAACTTTTGGATTCAAATTTTTCTAAAGACTCCGAATTTTTTAGGGAAATTTTACCCATCTTCCTTATGGAAAAAGCCATCTACGAAAGCATTTATGAAATGGAAAACAGGCCTGATTGGATCAACATACCGCTTGGCTACATCTCAAATTTGGTCTATTGAACTAAGGCATTTCCCTGAGATACCAAATTCTTTCCTCTATTCCCAGCCTGCGGTTTGAAATGAGGGAATGAAAGAATAAAAGTGATGATAGCCTGTTTATGTATTGCTCTATAATTTCTGGGATTTGAATTTCATCCTTTGACTTGACAAGGTCTCTTTCCAGTCTTCTGCACACAGTTCTTGCTATATGAAGGCTGGTTGCTTCCACACTACCACCAGGAACTACGAATAATCTTATTTTTCCATATTCTTTCCTGTATATGTTAACCTTATCCTCCAGCCATTTCAGTCTGTCATCAGTCAGGATTCTTCTTTTCCCTTGTGCTGTAATTTGCTCCCCAAGAACAAAGAGGTCAACCTGGATGGCTTCCAGATCCTGCTTAATATCTTCCCATTTTGTGGTTGCCTGAGCAAAACCAATAAAGGAATTCAGTTCATCAATATCCCCTTCTGTGTCAATTATGTGTGATCCTTTAGTGACCCGCATTCCTGTTCCGGTATCGGTTTCTCCCTTGTCCCCCCTTCTTGTATACATAATGAAGTATGGATAAAAAATAATTAAGTTTTGTGAAGAAGACTTTAATCAAGATTATTGAATTTTCGAAAAAGGAACATAGAACTGTTCTTGAAATAAATAATAATTGGTAATTTAGGAAGCGCTTTGTTCTATAGATAGCCGGATTTTTCTCCGTAGATCTTGGAGGCCAGGATGTTCTTATCTTTCACAGGACGATATATCATTGCGTTCAGGGCCACAGAATCTCTATAGAATTTTTCCACTCCAAAGTCTTCCAGATAGCCGTAGCCTCCGTGAAATTGAAGTGCATATTTGGTGGCTTTTCTAGAAAAAGAAGCACTCTGGTTTTTTAGCATTGAGTCCATGATTTCGTCTGTTCCACCGCTAAATAGGGTGAATTTCATAAATTCCAATTCACTTAACAATTCAGACATTCTGAACGCAACCGGTTCATAGTCCTTTAATGCGTGATTGAATGTCTTCCTTACTTTTGTATATTCCAGTGCTTTGTTTAAGGCCCCCTCTGACAGTCCCAAGAATAAGGAAGCTATGTCTCCTGAAAATCTCATGAGCAGTTCTTCAAGCTGTTCAGCAGTTCCAATTTCCATCTTTGATTCAGAAATAAAATTGCAGCTTCCAATACCCCTGAGTCCAAGCGGCTTTTTGTTTCCATTTATTAATGCCTTGCCTGTATGCAGGTAAACTTTTCCATCTGAGTCAAGTGCAATAACTTTCTCAGGGTTTGTTCCGATTACATTGCTAAACTCTGATTTATTTATGGAATCAGTAAATCCCTCCATCAAGGACGGGAAATAGAATCCTATGCTTTTACCGCTCATCACATAATTTAACGCTTCTGGGCCCATTATCTGAAGCGCAATATCATTGTGCAGAAACACATTTGCTGCAATGGAGGGGGACACTCTTGACAGTTCAAACAATAAAAGAGAATGGCTAAGTTTGTCTAAACCGGATCCTCCCTTTGACTCTTCGAGGTTAGCCCCTAAAAATCCCTGCTGAACAAGTAGTGACAGCGTGTTTTTATCGATACCATTTCTTTCTATGTCAGTGGCAATATTTGCAAGAAATTTCTCTGCAAATTCTCTTGCACTATCCCTCATCAGCTCTGCCTGCTCATTCATTTTTCTCACCCTTTAACATCATCCTCGAGATTACTATTTTTTCAACTTCGCTTGTACCTTCCCATATTTCCATAATTTTAGAATCCCTGAAAAATCTCTCAATATCTGTGGCTATTCCAGTCTGACCTGTTATCTCCATTGCTGTTTCAGCGGCAAAACTTGCAGTTTCCGAAGCGTATCCCTTTGCCATGCTTGTCAGTGTGGGATTTGGCTGGTAATTGAAAAGATAGGAAGCGGCTTCGTACATCAGAAGCCTTGAAGCTTCGACCCTTGTTGCTATTTCCGCGAGCTTGAATTTTCTTTCCTCTCCAACATACTCCCCATTCTTTTCAAGCTTCATCAGGAAATCTGTTGTTCTGTCCAGGACCCCCTGTGCTATCCCTATTGATTGTGCCGCCACAAAAATTCTTGAAATATTGAAAAATTCCATGATATAATAGAAACCTTTTCCCTCTTCTCCAACCAGATTTTCAACCGGTACCTTAACATTGTTGAATATTAACTCACCTGTATTCGTTGCCCTCACTCCAAGCTTGCCTGTCAATTTGTTCGATGAAAAACCATCATATTTCCTTTCCACAACAATTACACTCAATCCCCTGTGTCTTTTTGCTGGGTCATCAGGAGGGGAAGTTCTTACCAGAGTTACAAAGAAGTCGGCAATTGTTCCATTTGTTATGAACATCTTTGATCCATTTAAAATATAATAGGCACCCTCTTTCCTTGCCAGGGTTTTCAGTCCGGCAACATCACTCCCGCCTCCAGGTTCCGTAACTCCGAGACCCATTATTTTATCCCCCAAGGATACCTTGGCCAGATAATTTTCCCTGAGGAAATCGCTTCCGTGAAGCATGAGGACCTCGGCACCAAAATATGGGACTGTAACAGAAATACCAAGACCAGGATCTACCCTGCACATCTCTTCGATGCCAATCATAGTTTTCCACGGATTTGAAAAATCAATTATTCCTGCCTTAAGCGCTTTCTTTCGCAATTCCTCCGGATACTTCTCTTCCATGTCATATCTGGAGGCTTCTTCGGCAGTAAATTCTCTAAGAGAAAATTCTCTTACCTTTTCTCTGTATTCCTTCAATT
>JAJZYV010000103.1 GCA_021797955.1 Thermoplasmata archaeon | reverse complement strand
GTAAGAAACCTGCCCTGCTACACCAGAACTTGATTTATCATCAGAGGGATGTAATCCTATTTTACAGAATCCGAGGTTAAAAGAATAATAATTTTCACTTTGAAAATCTGGCTCTTTTTCTAATAACACTTTGATCCATTCCTTTGCGTCTGCCAGATTATCAACAAAAAAGAGAACTTCATCAATACCTGAAATCTCACTTATAATTATTAATCACCATTTTCAGATTACTCCTTTGCTAAAATAGACTATTCTAAATTCATGATTATCGTGAAAGTGTCTTTTAATGAAATTAGAGTTAGAAATTACCAGACTTTCAACTGATGTTAAATTCAATGCTCAACGTTATTCATAACCTTCCCGATTCGGGATTAAGTTAAAAAGTTAAGTCCAAAGAAAACTTTAAGAACGTTTTAAGATATATGACATACATGTCAGGTAATAAACAAGTTGCAGTAATTACAGGTGGTAATGGAGGAATAGGAAAAAGTATTGCCAGATCTCTTTTGAGAGACGGATTTTTTGTAGTTCTAGCGGATTTGAAAGATGAGGTAGCTGATACCGCCAGAGACCTTCAGAATGAAACAAATGGTGATATATTAGGAATGATGGCTGATGTTGCTAATTTTAAATCAACAGTGGAATTATTTAATAACATCAGGAGAGAAACAGCAACTGAATCAGTGAGCGTTCTGATAAATAATGCGGGAATTACAAGGGATGCCACAATAAGAAAGATGACGTATGAGCAATGGGATCAGGTGATGAGGGTGAACCTGTACGGTGCATTCAACTGTACAAAACAGGTTGTTGAAGGTATGATCGGCAACCATTTTGGAAGAATTATTAATATTTCGTCCATAAGTCGATACGGTAACAGGGGACAGGCAAATTATGCTGCATCAAAAGCTGGACTTGTAGGATTGACACTAACACTGGCCAGAGAACTTGGGAAATATGGCATAACTTCAAATGCTATAAGTCCAGGCATAATAAATACGGAAATGATTTCAACCATTCCAGCAGAAATCCTCAAAGATTATGAGAATAAGATTCCATCCGGTAGACTTGGAAAACCTGAGGAAGTTGCTGAACTGATTTCTTTTTTATGCTCTGAAAAAGCTTCATATATAAATGGAGAGGTTATAAACATAAATGGAGGGTTCTTTTTCTAAACTGGAATTTATTACAAAAATAAATTTTTGTTCCGGTGGACTCTTTTCTAATTTTTCATTATGCTCTCTATTAGACTGTCAATCTCATTAAATGGAAAATCTGATTTTCTATCACTATCCCAGAGAATAAACCTTCTGGCAAGAAAGTCAGCTGTGCCCATTAATGTATATGCAAGTATATTTGGATCTCTATCTTTAATTTCACCTTTTTTCATAGCATCCTTGAGATACTTCGCATAATGATCTCCAAGCATCCTGTAATGCCATTTGTAAGTTTCAGGTCTGTGTATCTCTGCCTCCAGGAGAATCTGGAACAGATGTGTGTTTTTCTTAACCCATTCAATAAAGGCACGAAAACCTCTCTTTTCTATATTTATTCTACCCTCAATTCCGTTTATACTGTCATGAATGTATTTCCTCATTTCATGGTTATACTTCTTAACCAGTTCTTCCAGAAGATCGTCCTTATCCTTGAAATAAAGGTAAAAAAGCCCATATGACACACCAGCATTTCTTGTTATTTCTCCAACACTTGCATTTGAATATCCAAGTTTAGCAATTGTTTCTATTGAACTTTTAATAATCTTGTTGAATTTTTCCTGACCTTTTTTGGTCTTTGGATAGAGATTCATGTCATTTACAATGATAAGCCATTTATTAAACCTTTAATATTACAGTGGCACCCCATGTCCATCCTGTCCCGGCCGAAACCAGGCATATAAGATTTCCAGGCCTTAAAAGATTCTTTTCTTCTGCCAATTTGAGTGAAATAAATGGATCTACCCCCTGCATATGTCCATAATCTTCAAGGTATATACTTTTACTCCTATCTATTCCAAGGGCATCCATAATTTCACGGTGAAATGATCTCTTTGTGTGAAGGAATGCCAGGTAATCAATATCCTTAATGTCATAACCTGATTTTACTGTTGCTTCTGTAATCACCCTTATAAAATTCCTCAGTGTTGCATCAGCCATCCTTTCTTTCCAGGCCTTTTCCTCACTTACAGTAAGTTTATAGGACCAGATATCCTTATCTAAAATGAATGAACCACCAAAGGGTGCGTATACTACATCAGAGAACGATCCGTCTGTAAGGAATGCACTCTGTAATATTTCATATTCACCTTTTTCCTCAGAAATGAGTACTGCTCCAGAACCGTCTGAAAAATCATACATGAATGAACCTGTTCTGTCTTTATAGTTCACAATATGACTTTGCTTTGTGGCGATGCTAATTAGCGCATCAAAGTTGCTTTCAGATGAGATCCTTGATTTCATCATGTCAAGTGCAACTAAACTTCCGACACATTGAGAGGATATATCAAAAGATAGAGCTTCTTTTACTCCAAGTTTAGATGCCAGTGATGGTGCAAGTGTCCATATGTATTTATCCTTAAAATCTGATCCTGCTGAGACAATATATTTTAATCTTTTAAGAGAACTGTCGGCCGGCCCAACTATTTTCTCAATTGATTTCATGCTGAGATCTGAAAGTGAAAGCTTTTCCTCAACAGGCTTTGAAACTATTCCCAGTTTCTCCCTTACAACATCTTCAGGTATGCCAGTTTCTTCGCTGATTGACTTAGCCGTCATCACATTTTCGGAAGCATAAATTGCAAATTTCTTAATGTACACTTTTTTCATATAATCTCACCAGTTCCTCTCTTGACACCTTACCTACAGCATTTCTTGGTAAATTATTAACAAAGATTACCCTCTTAGGAACTTTGTAACCTGATAATTTCATCTTTAGATCTTTTCTTAGCTGTTCTTCTGATTTTACCTCATTGGTCTTCACAAAGGCAACTACCGCTTCACCCCAATAGTTGTCTGGCATTCCAATAACAGAGCATTCAACCACATAGGGTAATGTTAGAATGATATCTTCTATCTCGGTTGCATAGACATTTTCTCCTCCAGTTTTAATCACATTCTTCTTCCTTTGCACAAAGAAATAGTATCCAAGCTCATTGGTTCTGAAAATATCTCCTGTTTTAAAATAACCATCTATTTCAAAGGGATCAATGTCGCTTCCGAACATGTATCTGGAGAAGAGGTGTTTACCTCTGATTAATAGCTCACCATCTTCCGCAAGTTTTACTTCTACAAATATACATGGAGTTCCAACAGAGTCCGGGAATTTTTTCTGGTTCTCTGGAGAAATGTAAAAATTATTAGGACCAGCCTCAGTTAATCCATAACCCTGAAACACTTTAATATTTCTTTCCAAAAGCTTTTCATAGGTCTCTTTTCTGAGTTTTCCACCTCCAGATATCATTCTAACCTTGGAAAGGTCTTTCTTATAAAATTCGCTACTTGCCACTATTTTCTCATACATGGTTGGTACACCCATAAATATAGTTATTCTTTCCTTTTCTATGAGATTTATAATTTCGTCAGGATCAAAATTATTTTCTGAAAATATTACACTTCCTCCGGCAATTAGAGTTGGTATCAACAGGATATTCCAACCCCCTGTATGATATAAAGGCATACAAACAAGTGTTCTATCACTTTGGTTTATGCCCCATGTGAGAACTGTGTTAAATGCATTCCACATAATTGCATTCTCGGAAATTTCAGCACCCTTAGGAGTTCCTGTCGATCCTCCTGTTAGAAGGGTCAATACTGTTCTCTCAGGGTTATAATTCTGGTTAGGGTTTAGACGGTTGCCTTTAATACTCCTGTTTTTCAAAGTTTCAATAGAAATTCCTTCATTGTTAAAATCACTTATAATTAGTTTTGGCTTTGCATTGCTGATTACATGATCGTAAAGGGATTTCTCTATTACTGGATTTATAGGGAATAAAATTGCACCACATTTAACAACTGCGAAAAATAGGATAACACTATCAAGAGGGTTCTTTATTATGGATAAAATCACATCACCTTCTTTTATGCCCATTTCACTTAGAACTAAAAAAATATGATCACTCTGTTCATCTATTTCTCTATACCTGAGTACCTTCTCTTCATATTTTACAAATCCAGTATTACCAGTATTATACCAATTTCTTAAAACCTTATCCAGCGTTTAAATCACCAATGGAGTTATGACCTTACTAAAACTCTTACTCATTACACTTGTGCAGAATTTATCTATTTCTGCATTGTAATCATTGTGTCTTTCCATGTTGACCAGGTGTCCTGAATCTCTGAATTTTATAAACTTACTGTTGGGGAGTTTTTCATGAATTATTTCAGAGTTTTCAATAGGAACTATCTTATCATCCAGTCCAGAAATTACCAGAGTTGGACATGATATATTCTGAAGTTTATCTAAAACGTCGAATTTTATGAACGCCATTGACTGCTGTACCTGCTTCACAATGGGAGAATCAAGGCTCCTTTCCTCTATAATAAGATCAATCAATTTTCTATTATTCAATACGGTTTTTTCTGAAAAAGCAGGTCTCATTCTTTCAAACATTTCCTTTCCATTGGGAGGTTCTGAAAGAATCTTAAGCACATCCATTGAAGGCAACTTTGATCGTATTCCAAAATTAGTTGAAGAGAGTACTAGTCCTTCTATCATTTCTTGATGTTCCAGGGCAAACTGTTCGGCTATCATCCCACCCATTGATACACCTATCAGAAAAAAATTTTCTAATTTTAATGACTGTACAAGAGAAAATAGATCGCTCTGAAAATCATCCAAGGTATAATTTTCTTCAGGCTTAGATGATTTCCCAACTCCCCTATTATCGTAAAAGATGAGTTTATACTTCATGGAAAGGGACTTCTGGAATTTCCACATCCACATTGAGTAACCAAGTCCTTCAACAAAAACTATGGGAGTTCCTTTACCGACTACATTATAAAATATTTGAATATTACCATTCCTTAGAATCATGGGGACACCGTTTCGAGTGGTTTTCTTGACGCTCTTGGACCGGCTAGCAATACAAAAGCGGCTATTATTTCAAGTATTCCAAGTAAGATAAAGAAGTTTGCACCGGTTTTTACTATGCTAGCAGTGGTGAGAACAACCATCGCTGTAAATGCAAAAGGTACTATGGCTCCCCCCAGGTGACCAATACCATCTGAGAGAGCAAACCCAGTTGCCCTTGCCCTGGTTGGATATATTTCTGCAGTGTATGTATAAGCTGGCACTGCGAAGGCTGTTGCGAAAGACCCTAAAAAGGCACCTATGGTTAATAAAACTGCAGAATGATCATATAGAGCCAGTGCAAATAGAAATACTGCTATAATAGCTGGTATGAGTGCAGAGATAATCAGATATTTTCTTTCCCACTTATCAGCGATAAAAGTCATGGAGACTGCACCTACTATATAACCGGTGGATCCAAGACCAATATACCATACTGCAGTCGTGAACAGAAATCCTGATGTGACAAATATCAATGGTGCAAATCCCAGTATACCGTAAGCCAGGAAATAGTCTAGAAACCAGAATGATGCCACTATGGCTAATCTAGGACCATACTTTTTTGTAAATATTTCTCTCGTAGGAAAGTGTTCACCAGGAATCTCTCTTTCATAAGCGGGAATTTCAGGAAGTGTGCTAATCTTCTCCTTAACAAAAGACTCCATATCATTGATTATTTTCTCGGCCTCATCTGGTTTACCTTTAAGTACAAGCCATCTAGGAGACTCCGGCATACTAAATCTCAGGAAGACTATTGCCACCGCAATAACTGCTGGTATAGCAAAAAGGTACCTCCAACCGTCGGCATTTATTGGTATGATAACCAGTGCAATAAATGGAGCGAGAGCGAACCCAAGGGCTCCTGAAAAATACGCCCATTGAGTCATTTTTCCTCTCATATGAGATGGGGTTATTTCTGACATATATGTGTTGATTATGGATATCTCAGCACCGATTCCCATTCCAGCTATGAATCTCCCAGCTATTAATTCTGGGGCATTGAATGACAGAGCTGATATTAATGTTCCTACGGCAACAAGTAAGGCATTGGTTACAAGCCCAAGCCTTCTTCCGACATAATCACTTATAGTTGACACAACGTAAGTACCAACTATATATCCAAAAAGAGTTGCAGAAGCAGAATCACTCAGTAGTATCTCAGTCAGCTTCAACTGTGAGACCATAGGAGATACGAACGCATAACTCAAAGCAAGTATATCGTAGAAGGCAAAAAAATAGCCAATTCCCAGAATTACAAGCCAGAACCTTGGATAGGGTCTTATGGGCAAACGGTCAAGCCTTGCCTGAATATTAGCAAGTCTTTCCCCACTGTCATTAACATTACCTGACATAAAAGTCATATGTCATATGAATTACTTAAATTTTTAGATACACATTAAATCATTTATATACAAGTTAAAAAAGACTTATACCATGGTATCAGGAACAATACAAATTCTTTCATAATTTACACAACTTATGCTATTATAATTCCCTTTAATATTGATAAAATAGAGGAACCTACGTTGATGCAATATTATAAAACATTTAAGGTGTAACAAGTGTATTAGCAATTCTAATGACTCTAAA
>JAJZYV010000102.1 GCA_021797955.1 Thermoplasmata archaeon | reverse complement strand
GATTCAATTTGCACTGCTTTCTCCTGATGAAATCAGAAAGATGTCACAGGTGAAGGTTATAACCGCCGATACTTACGACGACGACGGATACCCAATAGAAAGGGGTCTTATGGATCTCCATATGGGTGTTATAGAACCAGGTTTGAAGTGTGCAACTTGCGGTGGCAAGGTCGATGAATGCCCGGGGCATTTTGGGCACATAGAACTTGCAATGCCGGTTGTTCACGTTGGTTTTATAAAGGAAATCAAGACGTTACTGGAATCCACATGTAAGGTGTGCGGTAGGATAAAACTCACAGATGATGAAATAAAATCTTATAGCAACATATTAAACGAAGCTGCTTTTAACGAACTCGACCCGGATGGACTTGCGTCAAGATCTAAGAAGATCACGGATCAGTGCACACAAAGGCTGGTATGTCCGCACTGCGGTGCCCAGCAGATAAAAGTGATTCTTGACAAGCCAACCACTTTCAGAGAGGAAGGTATAAAGATCACACCAAAAGAGATCAGAGAAAGACTGGAAAGAATTCCTGATGCAGATCTCGTATTCTTTGGGTTAAACAGGGAAGTAGCCAGGCCAGAGTGGATGGTTCTAATGGTTCTCCCGGTTCCACCACTTAATGTGAGACCATCAATCACGCTTGAGACTGGAGAAAGAAGCGAGGATGATCTGACACACAAACTTGTGGATATAATCAGAATTTCACAGAGGTTGAGAGAGAGCAGAGATAACGGTTCACCGCAGTTAATTATTGAGGATTTATGGGATTTATTGCAATTCCATGTTACTACGTACTTTGATAATCAGACAGCCGGAATTCCTCCTGCAAGACACAGATCGGGAAGACCTTTGAAAACTCTGGTTCAGAGAATGAAAGGTAAGGAAGGAAGATTCAGATCAAATCTGTCAGGTAAGAGGGTAAACTTTTCTGCAAGAACGGTTATTTCACCGGAGCCATTCCTTTCAGTAAATGAAGTTGGTGTACCAGAAAAGGCAGCAAGAGAGCTTACAATTCCCGTTACAATAAATCAGTTCAATATTGATGTTATGAGGGAATGGGTCAAAAGGGGACCTGAGCCCAGAGATGAATACGGAAAATACATGTCAGGTGTCAATTATATTATCAGGCCTGATCTGAGAAGAGTAAAAGTCACTAAGGCGAACGCTGAAGAGAACAGTAAGAGAATAGAAATTGGATGGGTAGTTGAAAGACAGCTCTCAGAGGGAGATATAGTTCTATTCAACAGACAGCCTTCGCTTCACAGAATGTCAATGATGGGACACAGTGTGAGAATTCTCGATGGTCAAACCTTCAGATTCAATCTAGCTGTGTGTACTCCATACAATGCAGATTTCGACGGGGATGAAATGAATCTCCATGTACTGCAGAAGGAAGAGGCAAGAGCCGAAGCAAGAATAATAATGAAGGTTCAGGAACAGATAATGTCCCCAAGGTTTGGTGGACCTATTATAGGTGGTATTCACGACCATATAACATCAATGTTTCTCCTGACGCATGGTAATCCGGAATTCCCTGAAGAGGATGTAATTCACATGATGAGTTATCTGGACATAGACGAACCAAAGGAATTCATAATGAGGGAGGGAAAGAAATATTTCAAGGGCCGGGACATATTTTCGGTTCTTCTTCCCAGGGATTTCAATCTGAAATTCCGCAGCAAACTTTGCGCAGGCGCCAAGGAAAAATGTGAGTACGAGGATGATCCAGCAGACAAGGATGTTGTCATTATAAACGGAAAAATGATTCACGGAACAATAGATGAGGAGGCCATCGGTCCTTTCTCGGGGCAAATAATAGATAAGCTTTACAGAAAATATGGGCCGCAGGAGGCAGCCAAATTTATAGATAATGTAACAAGATTGGGTGTTGCGTTTATCAGTCAGAGAGGCTTTTCAACAGGAATAGGAGATTATGATATCCCTGAAAATGCAATATCGGATATCCTTCAGGTTTCAACAGAAGCAGTGCAGAAAGTAACAAAGAATATAGATATATTCAAAGCAGGGCAATTCCAGTCTTCTCCGGGGCGTTCCATAGAAGAAACTCTTGAAATTGAAATAATGTCCATTACAGGTCATGCAAGGGATGAATCGGGAAAAATTGCATCAACATATCTTGGATTGACGAACCCGTCGGTCATAATGGCCCGTTCAGGAGCAAGGGCAAAGATGCTTAACATATCTGAGGTGGCTGGAATGGTCGGTCAGCAATCCGTAAGGGGTGAGAGGTTAAACAGAGGTTATACTCAGAGAACCCTACCGCATTTCCAGAAGGGCGATATTGGTGCAAATGCCAGAGGATTCGTAAAATCATCTTATAAAGACGGTTTGAACCCGCTTGAATATTTCATGCACAGTATTGGAGGAAGAGAAGGTCTTGTGGATATTGCAGTGAGAACATCAAGATCAGGATATATGCAGAGAAGATTAATCAATGCCTTCGAGGATCTGAAGGTGGATGAATCTAGAAGAGTTACGGATACCGTCGGATCAATAATACAGTTTGACTACGGAGAGGATGGAGTAGATCCAACAAGAAGCGACAAGGGTAAGACCGTGGATCTCGATTATATTTTATTCGACATTGATCAGGAGGAAAATTAGATGGATTCACTCATAATAAAAGATGCAAAACCAAACGTTGAAAAGATCAGGAAGCAAATACCATGCAATTATGCAATAGACTATGAAATCCGGGGAGACTTCAAGGATGGATATATAACACTTGACAAGAAGACAATAAAATTCAAGATATCCATATCAGGTATAGAAGAATACAAGGAAGAAAAGGATCTAACACTTAAGAAAAAAACCGGACTCAAAACTATCATAAGAATAAGCAAAATAGAAGAAATTGAACCCATAAGTGTTGCTGAATTTCGGGTAGGAAAGAGGAAATTAAAGGAAGTGACTACCTTTGAAAAAGCTGAAAGAACATCTATCAAGATAACTAAGAAAAGGGAATATTCAAGCAATATAGACAAACCTTCCATGGAACTCATGAATAAGTTCAGTGAAAAGGGGGTAAAGATACCACTTGATTCTGCAACAAGATTGTTGGAACTGAAGGAGAAAAAAGGGGTCAAATATTATAATAAAGTGGTGGATGCACTTGTATCTGAAATTAAGAAACGGCAGGTTGATCCATACGAAGCGGTTGGAATTATAGCGGCACAGAGTATAGGAGAACCGGGAACCCAGATGACAATGAGAACGTTTCACTTTGCTGGTGTAAGAGAAGTTAATGTTACTTTGGGTTTACCAAGACTTATTGAAATTGTAGATGCAAGGAGAACCCCATCAACGCCCACAATGACAATTTACCTCAAGCACGAATTTGAGAAAGATGAATCCATAACAAGCAGGGTTGTAAAGGAGATTGAAAACACATCCATAATTGATATCTGTGATATTGAAACTGACGTGGAAGATATGACTTTAACAATTATTCCCATCAAAGATCGGTTAAAAGAGAGAATGGTCACGCTCCCAGATATCATCGATGCCTTGGGAAGAGAAAAAGGAATCACAATTCTTCCTGAAGAATCAAAGGGGAGAGTAATAGTAAAGCCACAACAGGATTCTTATAAAAGGCTCTATGCAACTCAGGAACGACTCAAAACGCTCACAATTAAGGGTATTAATGGAATCAAGAGAGCCATATCGAGGAAGCAGAACGATGGAAGCTGGATCATCTATACGCAGGGCTCAAACCTTAAGGAAGTTCTTGAACTTGACGAAGTGGATTCATCCAGAACATTTACCAACGATATTGTGGAGATAGGGCAGGTTCTTGGCATAGAGGCTGCAAGAAATGCAATCCTTAATGAAGCAAAGAGAACCTTGGAGGAACAGGGTCTTGAAGTTGATCTCAGACATCTTATGCTTGTTGCAGATATGATGTCATTCGAAGGCTCAATCAGGGCAGTTGGAAGGCAGGGAATTTCAGGAAAGAAGAGCAGTGTTCTGGCAAGAGCTGCCTTTGAAATTACTACAAAACATCTCCTCAGAGCGGGCCTAATGGGCGAATCAGACTCACTTACAGGAGTTGCTGAGAATATAATAGTAGGTCAGCCAATCACACTTGGAACAGGTGCAATACATCTGGTTTACAAGAGGGATAATCCGGCAAAACAGGTGCAGTGAGTTTGGCAACAAAAGAGGTAACAATAGACAACAAGATAATGGGATATATTGCACTCTTCGAGAAAACTGCAAAAATCCCCTTAAAGGAATGCCTTGAAAACGAAGACATGGTTCTTTTTATCGTAGGTGAAAAGAAAATGGCAGAAATGTTCCAACGGAATCAAAACATTATTGCCCAGCTTCGTGAACATATAAGCAAACACATTCTTGTTGCGGAATTGTCCAGAGATCTTTTAACATTTGTGCAAAATCTTTTCTTCAGATTTGGACCAAGAGAAATAAACATAACATGGAAGCAGGGAAGGATTGATGTGCAGGTCGCAGTTGACCCAATGAAAACCGGCTCAGCAATTGGAAAAGAAGGAAGAAACATTAAGCTTTTTAAGGATGCAGTTTCCAGACTTTTTGAAATTGGAAACCTGAGTATAAAGCAATAAATATACTCGGGGTTAAAATTTTCTAATTTTTATTCAGGTGTTCTTCAAAGGATGTATCATATGGAATATCCTTGGCATAAACTCCATCATCTGAGACGGTTTTCTTTTTTTGGGAGATGTGACTTTTAGTTTTTAATTTCCCATACTGATCAAACCATGATGTCTTGAATTGTCTTATGGTTATAATCGTATTTGTATGTTTCCTTAATTTCTTAGAGAACATCATGAGAAGGATAAGCGGAAGAAATATTTGCAATGATAGACCTATATAACCCGGCAATCCAAGAGCTAATGATAAAATGTCACTCATTAGGTAAGCAAAGAATATGAGAATCAAATTTAATCTCTTGTATTTTGAATATGTACCCTTAATCTCGGTTAGTTTTTTCTTATCGTATTCCGAAAGCCCTGAATAATTCTTCGCTTTAACCTTCATAATATTTTCAAAAATATATTTAGTTTATATTTATAATTTTGTAGTTCACTCAGGTCTTCGATGCAACAACTTCTTCAGCAACTACCGTGGTAAAACGTCTGGAAAATAGTCTGCTTATGGAAACATACATTCCACCTACAACTACGGAACCAAGAGCTATGTATACCCAATAGGTGGACGAAACATTCTCCAAGACAAAGAGAAGATATAGGCCAAATACGGCACCTGCAAAGCCACCAATGCTGGTGTAAAGATTGTATACACCTATATACGAACCTCTCATGTTATCCGGAGCTATGGTAGTTATTATGCTCTGCGTCGTAGGAGAAACCAAATCTTCCCCGAATGTTGAAATTGTCATGAAAGCAAAGAGAATAGCCAGTGTTGGCGTGTACATCAGGAAGAGGAAACCCACTGCATAAAACAGAGAACCCACTCCCCTCCAAAGCATTGGATTCCCGTACCTGGTCATCATACGAAGAAGCGGGAATTGAAGGATAACCACGAGAAATCCATTTAGTGCCCACACATATCCAAGATAGAGATAAGGCAAATGCTGAATATATATAGTATAGACGGTAAATGTAGATCCTCTCTGTCTCATAAAGAATCCAAGTATTATGCCTATTACTATGAAAATAATGAAGAAGCGATCCTTTGAATATGATTTTGTTAGTTCTCCTTTCTTTAGTTCTTCATGTTCTTTTGGGTTATAGGTCTCTTTCATGAGATAATAAAGCATGAAAATTTCCACTACGGTAACTGCAGAAGAAACCAAAAATATATACTGTAAACCATAGGTGGCAAGGAAAGCTCCAAGAAGTGGGCCCACTGCTATTCCCAAGTTAGCCATGATTCTCATTACAGTATAACCTGACAACCTGTCGTGAACAGAAGTTACATCTGCAACCGCTGCCTGTACCGCAGGGTATTGAATTGAATTGATAATTATAGTACCATACCATGATGCAAGCAGAAGCAGGAAATAATCCGGCACAGCTATGCTGTAATATATGAGTAAATAGAAGAATATGGCAGGTATCTGTGAATAGACAAGAATAGTTCTACGTCCTATCTTGTCCGTAAGAATGCCCGCAAAATATTGAATAACCGCCATTAGAAGTGTTGCAGAACCTAGTAATAAGCCTGTTTCAATAAAGGAAATACCATAGGTTATTATAAAAATAAGAGGGACAAATATGAAGGTAGAACCTCTACCAAAAGCCCTGATAAACCTCGTGGCTCCTAAAATCCATACTCCACGATCAAGGTGACGTATATTGTATGAGTAGTTATCTCCTGACGTTTTTCAGTTATGCAAAATAAATACTTATTCTTATCTGATATGTTGTAAAAATAAGGAATTTCTATGAGGCGATCATATTTGAGTTTTTTTGGGGGTAAACGACTAAAAAGGAATGAAACATTCGTCTGGCGATTACATTCTATAGATGAACCACACTCGCCATAAATGAATCCGTAATGTTTATGATATTGTAAAAAAAATTTATTAAAAAATTATAAATTTTTTATCCCTCTGTTTTAGAGGGATTATTAAAATTCGCTATCCAATTCACTATTTTCAATTATTCCTTCATCCTTTACTTTATGCAGCATAAGGCTTATTC
>JAJZYV010000101.1 GCA_021797955.1 Thermoplasmata archaeon | reverse complement strand
ATCCCTTATTCTCTTCCAGGAATGCCTGTATCTCTCCCTTCATGAGAGATTCCATGAACTCCTTCACTGTCTTCCTTACAATTTCCGATATCTTTTTATCAAACTCTTCCATTATTCATTGCCTCCTTTGGTTGTTCTAGGGAGGCATCCTTTTATGTTTCATGAAATTTGTCCATTGCTGATGGAACGATTCCATATATTGTTACACAAAATTCGGGATACTATCAAAATAACCTAACAGATAAAAATATTACTGTAGGTATAAACTAATTCTTAATTCACCGTAGCAATTTAATTTCATAAAGTTAGACTTTCATCCTGGTTAGTTAGGTTTTAGTAAAGTTCGATTACTGATCAATTTTTATAACTTATTTGGATACTGACTAATGACTGAATTAAAGGCAAAGAAGGATGATCTTATTGAATTTGTAAATCAAAATATAATAAATTTAGCGGGAATAAGTAATAAACTTACTGCTTATGGCGAGTATTTAAGGAAAGAATTTTATGGAAAAAATATAGTGGACACACAAGACACCCTTAAAAAAATAATTTTAGGTGGGATAAATAAGTCTGGCATTGCAGAAAATAGCCTATCTAAATTTTATATAGAATATTTTGGAGTTGGTTTAACAAATGAAAATGTTCAAAGATATATTAATTCAAATGGTAACTTACAAGCTCAAAAGAATATAGCGATCTCATTTGACGGGGAAGGCCGTGATATCGATGATCTAAATAAGAAAAGCATGTTTTATCATATTAAGAAAATAAGTGACTTTTGTAATGCACTCATAGCTAGAGTTAGCGCCAAGGGTTTTAATATTACCTATAATCGGGATAATTATGATGAAAACATGTATTTGGATTTAGTTGAACATCCAAACAATGTTGTATCTTTAATCAGGGATTTTTATAATTATTCATTGAGAGTTCTTCCTACTTATAATGGATTCTCTATGTTTTTGAAGTCAATAACAGTTATCTCTGAGAGATATGCGATCGAAGCCTATCCAGACTTAAAAAATAATCTAAACTATCTGCTTATGCTTCTGGATGGAGAAATTAAACCCATTCTTAATTTAAATATTGAATATATAGAATTCATTCTACCAATAAAAAATGGATTATTAAGCAATATAATTAACTTACAAAACGAAATATTTTCTTTATCTGTCTTTGCCAAACATAATTCCGAGTCTCTATTTAATGGAATCGAGGACGAATGGTGGAAATACTTGAATAATAGTTATACTTCTATAAAAGAAATGTTAGACGATAATGCCAGAAAAATTATAAGAAATAAAACGACAACATTGAACATTGATGAAAAAGGATTTGTGAATAAATTTGATTTTAATTTTCCTAATTTTTCACTCTCTGAAGTCCTAAAGTCTATTTTACCATTGAGATTTGCAGGATGTATTTCTATAGGAGGCTCTTTTAATAATTCTCTTGAAATTATAAATCATTTACACGGAGTGATAACGCCATGAAGGACGAAGAAGATATAGAAAAGAGGCAAGATAGAAAAAATAGCGGTCCTAATGGTAATCAAAATTTTGACATTAACAAAATTTTTATTGAAAATGGAAATGAAATAAATAATGATAGAGAAATTATTAATGTCCCAGTTTTACAAACTTTACATATTAACCTAATTCAGATCAGACCTGTAAATTTTGACAACAATCAGGTTAAAATCATCTCGCGGAAAAGAGAACTAATACCAGATTTGCCCATTCAGAATAGCAGAAATATTAATTTTAAAAATTATAGCCTCAATGATAAAATCTTAGCCTATAAATTCGTGAATACAGTTAAAATTCCATTCATTGATATAATGTCTCCAATAGAAATAGAACAGAGAGAATTTACCCCTAATGATCTTATTGTAAATTTAAAAAATGAAATATTCAAACCAAGTATCCCTAATTTGAGCACGATTGATATGAAAAATATATCATTATGCGATGGTTTCTCCTTCAATCACAATGTTGATAATGAAGCAAAAAGGGAAATGCAGAATATAAGTAATTTAAGTCCAGGCAATATTAGTTTTAATGATGAGCTTAAACTACCTTGGGGGAACAAGGAAGGTCCTATAGGTTTACCTGATAATGTTTCCGACAAGTTTTTTATAATAGCAGTTAAGACTGAGTATTCAGAAATCGTTGCGATAAATTATAGAGATTTTTTCAGAGTTAATTATGGGGGAACCCCCGAAATTGAAAGAATAGAAAACATAGAAGAATTAGAGCAAAAATTAGAGCAGACTGGTGAACATAAGTTAATCATAGTAAAAAATAGCACAACAACTAATGAAACAAAAAACCATCTTCATAAATTAGTAGATAATGCACCATATCAACTGCAGGGATGTATAATTCTTAGCGCCGACAACGTAGAAACATTCAGAGAATACAATCTAGGCATAAAAATAATTGAAGATGATGTATTTGAGGGTATACAAAATTACGGAGATAAATTGTTAAACGTTATATCGGGATTTCAAACAGAATCTCTTGGAAGTTTAACTCTATCCAATTTCCAAGAAAATTTTAAAGACTCGATAATAGGTTTTGATGACAAAATAAGTGAGTATTCAAAACTAAACTTTTTAAAAGAAAACTTGCCAGAAAATTTGTATAAGTACATAGTAAAAAACAGAGATATATTAGTCAATACAAATTCTGAATCAGAAAAGAATGCCACGAGCATCCACGCTGGGATGAAGGGATTTATCTTTGTTTTTAAAAGGAAAGTAAAGATAGATGAAATAACACTAGAAGATAAAAAAGAACATAGTTCTGATGTTTATGTTCGTAGTGATACACTTGAAGAATATTATGAGGCTGAAACGTTTTTTGGTAGAGGGGACACAATTGCATTGTTATCAAGTAAGATTAAAAAATATAAGTACTGCAGTGGAAAACTAATCTTCTTATTACGTAATATAGACATAATTAGATATTTTCATTCACTTAAAGAATTGTTAATTGCATACAAAGATGACCAAAATTTCCCTGAGGTTGAAATCTGCGGGTTTAATTTTGAAGACAACAATCTCAAGTCAATTAAAGAAATTTCCCAATACCTAAACTAAAATAATGACAGGAGCTAAGACAGGCTCCTCACAATTTTTACTGTATTGAGTTATATGTCTCTGGAATAGATTAAATACTTGAAAAAGGGTATACATCACATGGAATCTCTTCTTGATGAAATACTGAATAAACCATTTCCACTATCTAATGTTCAGAAAGATGCAGTTGAGTCAAATTCCAGATATATCCGAATAATTGCCGGTGCAGGAGCTGGAAAAACAGAAACACTTGCAAGAAAGATACTTTTCTACCTTCTTTACAAAAACATAGAGCCATCAGAAATTGTGGCATTTACATTTACAGAAAAGGCAGCTCAAAGCATGAAGAGCAGGATTCATCAGAGATTGTTACAGCTGGAGAAAAATGATCTGCTTAAGAAATTTGGAGAGATGTATGTAGGAACAATTCACGGATACTGCTCCAAATTACTGCAGGAAAAGTATGGCATGTCAGAGTTTTCAGTTTTAGATGAAAATCAGCAAATGGCATTCATAATAAGAGAAGGATATACTATTGGATTGAATAAGTCAATATATGATAAATACGGTAGCTACTTAAATAGATGCAAGGTATTTATATCAACTTTAAGCGTGTATTATTCAGAACTGATCGATAAGAGTTCCATCAGTCAAAAGGACGATCATTTCAAAGCAATGCTCGAAAGATATGAAGATGCTTTAAGGACATATCGTAAGCTGACGTTTGACACACTAATAACCAATGCCATAGCAAAACTGAGTGAAATTGGCAATAAGAACAATATCAAATGCCTTATTGTTGATGAATTTCAGGATATTAACCATGCACAGTACGAGTTGATCAAACTTCTATCTAAAAACTCATCCCTGTCTATAGTAGGGGACCCCAGGCAGAGTATATATCAGTGGAGAGGTGGAAATCCGGAATTCTTTCAGAATTTCATAACTGATTTTAAAGAAGTGAGTACTTATGAAATCAGGGAAAACAGGAGGAGTCCAAAGGAAATAGTTGATATGTCAAACGCTATTTCAGAAAACTTCTCATCGGTTAAGTTCAGTAAAATGATCTGTTCAAATGGAAAAACTGGTGTGATAGCAAAAACTAAATTTGAGAATGCTCAGGAGGAGGCAGCTGAAATAGCCGACGAAATATACAGAATTACAGAGAATGGAAATATTTCATATTCTAATTTCAGCATCCTGTTAAGAAGCATCAGGACTTCAGCTGACCCGCTCATTGATGCACTTAAATCCAGAAAAATCCCTTACATAATAGGTGGTAAGGTCGGTCTATTCAAGAGAGAGGAAGCTCGGTCCCTGGGAATGTTTATCTGCTGGTTATGGGAAAGGGGATACTGGCAGGATAATGCCAACAATAATGGAAAAGGAATTACTGGTGAACAGTTAAGAAAAGAGGCCTTAAATTTATGGGAAAATAGCACAAATAGGAAAATGATCGCTTCCGACACAATCATCAAGCTTGATGAATGGAAGGATAAGGTTCTGTCTTCCTTCCCATCAGATGATTATGGATATAAGGACATCCTTCACGAATTACTGAATATTTTAGGGTACAAGAAACTGGACCCAAAAAATGATCTGGATGCAGTTATCATGGCTAATATTGGCTCTTTCAGCAATATATTAGGGGATTTTGAGTCCTCATTCAGACTTGGAGGACGAAGAAGTGCGTTCTCTAGGGAACTCAGGGATCTCTGTAATTTTTTGAATGGATACGCACAGTTTTCATATGATGAACAACCTTCAGAATCCGAGGTTAAATTGAATGCAGTAAATCTAACAACAATTCACCAGGCGAAAGGGCTGGAGTGGCCCATAGTCTTTTTGCCATCCATGATAAACAGGAGGTTTCCATCCAAGCGTACTGGTGATCCCAAATCACAGTGGATGGCAGATTTTAGCGAACTTATTAGTACCGACTACTTCGAAAAATACGACAGTGAGCTGAGACTTCTTTATGTGGCAGTTACAAGAGCAAGTAATGTTATAATAATGAGTCATTTCCTGAGACATCCCAAAAAAGCTGCAAGTCCAAGCGAATATTTCGAAATAATAGAGAGTTTCTGTCGAGAAGTTGACAGGATAAATGTCCTTGCCATGGAAAATTATATAAAAGGCAATGAAACTGTTACGGATGATATAGAATCATTTGCAGTAAAGGAACTGATTGAATATGAGTTATGTCCATATCATTACAGGCTATCTAAAAGATGGCACTATATTCAGGGAGTCAATACATTCATGGGCTATGGAGAAGCTCTTCACAATATCATGCGTGAAACCTCGGAGCGTATAAAAAACGGGGAAAAATATGATGAGGCTCTGGATAAAGCATCCGATGATTTTCACCTTCCTTATGCATCATCTGATTTGAAGAAAAAACTTAAATCAGGGGCCAAAAAGGAGTTACTCGAATTCATAAAAGATAATGGAAACTATCTGAAAAACGTTAAGGAAACTGAAATGAGAATAGAATTTCCAGCCAAAAATGCAACAATAATTGGTAAGGTAGACGTGATACTGGACACCAACAATGGAATGGAAGTGAGAGATTACAAATCATCTGAAACTGTAATGAAAAATGAATATTCAGAATTTCAGGTAAGGCTTTATGCAAAGGGTTTACAGGAGTTAGGATGGAAAATAACAAAGGGATCAGTAGCAAACCTCAAGGATAACGAACTTAAGGAAGTCGAAGTGTCAACAACAAAACTCGATGAGACCCTTAACAAAGCAGAAAAGATAATAGAAAAAATAAAAAACCAGGAATATGACCCAAAACTTAGTGAATTTTGTGAGATATGTGAATACAAGCAAATTTGTTATAAATATCAAGTTTAAGTGAAGATGGATTGGAAAATCTATGTAAGAATATAGTAAATTAAATAGAATGTGACAATATGTATAATATGAATAAACATAATAACTACTCGGTTAAAAGCGTTATTATTTTGATTGTTTTACTCATCACAACTTGTTTTCTTGCGGAGATTATTTTATTTCTTCTTCTTGGTATTCCTCAACCTCCATTTGTATACAATCTCGGAAGTGTGATGGTACCATACACAGGGGTACATCTTACTTATATTGGTTTCATCTTGCCGTTAGGCATTTCAATATTATTCTTTTTAATTTACGCACAGACCTCCCACAAACTAAATCTCAAAATAATGTTAGCGTTTGCAACAGTCATGTTGATTTTAGCCATATTACTCTATTTTGTGCCTTCTCTTCAATATATTGAAAAAGGAGTTGGATCACACCCAAGCATTATTATTTTTATTGTTTCTCTGTTCTGGTTAATTGCAATCATCCTTAAAGACAGAAATGCAGGATTATTATTATCATATCCAATATTTTTCTTGGCTGGTGTGATCACTGATATAGATTCCTTGGCAATTTTTAAATCGCTTTATTTTGGAGGGGCATTTCTTTATGATGGAGATTTTCTTTTTCCGCTTTTATTTTTTGATATATCCTTCTGGTTATGGATAATCAGAAGAAAAGTTTGACCTAAAACAGATAATTCCTTGTTCTGTAGAAAATAATTTTGTCCAATAACGCATTCAAATCCCGCTTTTCGTTAAAATCTGTAACAATCTCGGCGAATCAAAAGGAAATAAGACGAAAATGGAAATCGACTATTTGCATCGGTAATCTAAGGTAGA
>JAJZYV010000100.1 GCA_021797955.1 Thermoplasmata archaeon | reverse complement strand
GTACGTCTCCTTAACCGCATCGGGGGCACTATCGATCATGGACATATGTGTTAGTGCATGTGTTAATACTATTTACATGTTTCCACTGGAAATGACTGAAATAGAGGGTTTGCAGAATACATATAGACTGAAAGGAAAAATGACAATATACTACCATATTCGCTATATCACGGGCTCAGCTCATTACAAGAATATGTGTTAATGTGAAAGAGTTCAGGTTACTTATAATTCCATAAAGTACTTGCTGTGATATTCCTGTATCCTAAACATCCTTAGGCTTCAATGATGGAATCCACTAATGTAATTTCCTAAAATATTAAATTTCTGGATAGTTATCTCATTGCCATACTATGAAAGTTATTTCCGTCAAGGCAATTGTCACTTATTAGTTTTTCTTATACCAGTCTTAATGATGTTTTTCGCATATAGATTTTCATTTAACCAAATGTCATTCATTCCTTTGCAGTCAATTTTTATTAGAATGCTTTAGTTACCTAATCCACGCGTCTGGAAATGATTTCTAATGGTTGTTAGGATAGATAGTTACTTCGTCAAAGACTTTACAGGTTCTACAATCTCCGATTGATCATTTCTAATATTCTCATTTTCTTTCAGACCTGAAAATTGTATCCTTTCGCCAATATGCATCAGGCATTAAAAAGCGTAAATTATGTGTTTGATCATCGACATTAGAGTTGTTACTTTTTGTCCCTATTACCAAGATGTGACCTAAGATTAGCGAAGTTCTAACGAAGAGAATTTCAATCTCAGCCCAATTAAACATCTCCAATAATAACTGTGTATTGAATACAGTCTGGTGTAACGCTCGATTTGATTTGTTATTTAGAGTTCTTTCTCTAAAAGAATCTAAATCACCTGCTGGGGGATCTAAATCTAAATCATAATCCCTGAAGATTTCTTGCAGGTTAAGATGAGTTATATCACCTTCAGATGGTTTCTGTTTAAAAACTTCGATAAGCGAATTTATACTTGTTATGGGCCTTTTGTGATCGAAAGTAACGTCATGGTGAGGAACTATTACAATTATTAATCCAGAGAGACGTACGACTCTCTTCATTTCTTGCAGCGAAAGCAAAGGGTTAGAGAGATGTTCTAAAACGTTTGATGACACGACGATGTCATAACTATTAGGTTCGATATTGCTCAAGTCTGAAGCTTCACTAACTATTGTTTTTCTACATTTCCAGAGGTTTTCATTATTCAGGCTGTCCCATATTGTAACCCCGGAATAATTGACATTATCGATCGACTCTACAAGGTCATACAAAGGAACAGCACCATTACTGCCGAATACCCACGATGGACCACCGATCTCTAACCCCCTTCTATGCAGAATATATTGATACACAAAATCTGTTGAGAGAAAGGTAATTCGTTTTGTGTTTCCAAGTTTGTATAGTATTCCTTCAAAAATACCTGGTAAGGTAACAGCTTTCATAATTAGAAACATTTCCTTTATTCTACGTCTATACATTCGAGTCAATTTAAGTGGATTCTTTGGATTGAATTTTATTTCTTTCATTTTGTTTTTCTTCCATTATCTCGATCTAAATTTCCCTGTATTCCAAACCATCGCGTAGCGTTCTCCTTAACTTCATAAGGGAAAAGAATTGAATGAAGAGTGAAAATACCTTCAATAACCTAAATGCAAGAAGAAACTTACTTATATCATTATTTCTGAATTCACAGTTTGCTCTATTCTCTAATGCTTTTTCATCCACATTACCAGAGTGATCTTTCTTTACTTTATTAAATTATTTCCAATCCAATATTTCAATCAAGGTCAGGTTTCACTGGATTTTTTCATTTGGTCACATTTTGACAAGAGCACTGAGACTCTTTTAACTTCGAAAATCCAATCCTCATTTCGTCTTTCATTTCCAATCACTTGATATTTACCTTTGCTATATCACAAATATTTATGATCTATTTTGATTAAATTCACTTTTCTTCAAACAACGATGAAGCGCTATGTCCAAAATTTTGTGCAATCCTAAAGATTACTTCCCTTAACATGTATCCTATCAGGACCACACATTTATAATGTCTCTTTATGACTCAATTTGACCCTCCTTCATTTAGCTCCGCCACTCTGAGATATATTATCTTCATTGCCATAGTTTCACCAATCAGTGAGTTAATAACCTTCATTCTGCGCCCGGTCTTCTTTATCAATCTTCCAATTAAGTTGGAAGAATGCAGTAATCTCATGATGATATCAGAATACTGAAGTAAGTAAACGGAGATCCCAGATTTTTTTCACGTTACCCTGTATCCACCAGTTTATTTTTGCGCTAAATCGCCCGTTTTTTTCCTCATTCCAAATATTACAAGTTCTTTCTCTACCTGAACGCGCCTTAAAAAGAAGAATGATCTGTCGGGAAATATTGCAATATAACTTGGATCAATGGAACTCTTCTGGGTTACCTTTGCTTCCTGCATTATTGTCTCTTTTATTGCGGTTACTGTGGATTTTTGAATAATGTCTGCTTTATCTTTTCTCAGTTACAGGTGGATATATCCTTAGAATAAAAGTATAGTATCAATTCATCTATTTAGATCTACCTGGAAAATGGTTCAAGCAGTGCAGTTCAGAAAGATCCTTTTCTGTATCTGATTACATTAAGGTTATTGATCTCAACCATTCTTGCCTTTATGGATATGTTCCGATACACATTCTTCTGGAAATTATCTTCCATGAGGAATAGATCCCTTTCTATATTTTTAAAATTCTCAATGGATTCCTGAACATCCTTTTTTTCACTTCAATGCAATTTTATCTATGTCTTCCATTTATGTTTAAACTACTTGCTCGTCTCCAATGAAGTATCCTTGTTCATTTCTTGAATTTTCCATTCATGATTTACATTCGCATTGAATTATTTATAAAAATAGCGCTTTTATGAAGCTCAATTTATTACATTATTATCATGAGACAAAATACCAAATTATTAATAAATTTAGATATTTACTCACAGAAAGGTCACTTCCTATGACAGACAATATTATACACAGATTTCGATTTTTCCTTTCGACTAATTTACACTACTTTATAGCATATGCTTTTTTGGGATTCCTTATTCTGCTTCCATTTTATGACTCAAATAATATTCCACTCAATTTTGCAAGCGTTGAAGCAATGTTAAATAGTTCTCCACCTCTGGACGTGGTTCGTTGGGCCGGAGGGCCATTTACAATGTCGATATTTGTGCCAGCATTTCTGACTTATGTTTTTTCAGATTTCAATATTTACTATAGTTTGCTTTTCTACAAATTGCTCTTCCTATTTCTAAACAGTTTACTTGGATTAATAATTTCAAGAATGACTGAAGACATTAAAAAGAGGAAATCCGTTTTTCTGTTCATATTGCTAAACCCAGTACTAATTGTTGTAAATTATATCTGGGTCGAAATAGATATTTTTCCAATTTTCTTTTTTACCCTATTTTACTTTTTACTAAGATATAGGGGGAATATACAAACATTAGAGACTGTAGTATTGTCGTTTTCCCTATGTATAGCAGTGTTGTTCTACTGGTACCCGCTATTATTTATTCCCACTCTTATCTTGTATTCTAAACGTGGGCAAAATCTGAAGGCATTAATTTGCGCAGTTTTAGTTACTTCAATAGCCATCATCTTGACAGTAGCAATTATATCCACGAACCTGGTGTCTGCAACTTTATCTTTGGCTGGAGCGAGTTCAATTACGAGAATCCAGATATCAGGGATTCAACATTTTATTACGATAGGAAATCATGAATACATAATATTATTGGGATTTTTAACTCTTGTAGTACCATTTGTATTAAGGAAAACTGGGTTCAGCGAACCATTTGCTTTATTGTTTATTATTATAATAGTCTTAGTCTCCTCTAATTTTACAACTCCTGATAACGATCTATTCATCATTCCAATGTGTTTTATTCCGATTTTACGAAATAGAAGATTAAAGGTATCAATCAAAAGATTGCTTTTAGCTGAAATATTTCCAATTGTAGCATTATTTTTCCTTGCTTTCTATATAGGTAATACACTTCCAGATGGTGTTGGAATATTTTATTGGGGGTACGACATATTTCATTCTAATATAATTTTCCTGCATACCCAAACGCAACTTTTCTATTTCCTATTTGTTTTTAACTTATTTCTGATAACTTCTGTTGTATTTACTTTAATTTATTTAGGAATTGTGGACAAGAAATCAGTTTTAGTTAAGAGTGTTCAAAGCAGTTCACAAACACCCTCTAACAAAGGAAACAGACCACATTTACGAATTAAAAACTATAACAATCATGTGAAAAAAATTTTTATCACGACTACTGTTGTGATTCTTGTTCTTATGCCCATTTCATTCTTATTTAATGCTGATGAGCCTGTCATAGTAAGTATCAATAATGACGGTAACTTTCCGACCTATTACTTTAATCCATTACTCTACCCAAGTAACGGTAACATAGTCCGTCCAATTGAAAACACTACTTTTATGACTGACAGGAATTCGATCGAGATTTTCTGTAATAGCCCATCTATGAGTTTAGGCAGGAATTTTAGTGGTATGATTTTTAATTTTAGTAGTACTTTTAATTTTAATTCTAAAATCTCAAATATTTCCGCACTTTTGATCGCCTCGCCCCAATTCAACCTGAGCTTGGATCATTATCTTTTACCAGATTTTAATTATCCAAATTCTCTTGTGCTAAATTACTCAAAAAATTCTGCACGTGAAGTTTTGTCCATAGACAAAAAATTTCCAAACTTATTTAAAATCTCAAAAGGTGAGCAAGTAGAGTACAGAATCGATCACCCAGACTCTTCAGGTTATTTTTTCTTCATGTTCACTCAAGCAGAGCACGGTGTAACAAGAAGCTGCATCTTTCATGCTCAAAACAATGACAGTTTTGTTTCCCTCTTGTCAGATAATGGCCAGTTAATTTTAACCTACTCTGACAATAATACCTGTTTTCCTTCAAAGATTGTAAATATACATGATGTTAATATTTCAAATAATTGGAATTATGTAACGTTACACCCATCCTTCAACTCAACTCATATAATTGTTAATGGGCATTATTTTAATATAGATGTTAATCCGCTACTAAACACAACTTTGTTTAATTTCGGACCACCACCGTCTGAAACACAATCAAATCTAAGTTGTTCTGAAACAGTTACTCAATTCTATTATAGCAATTCATACCCAACTTTTTCACCTATGAATATGATTAATTTTTATAGTAATGATGGAAATAAGAGTTTCTATACTAAATCAAATCTATTCACTATTTCAGTCAATAGCATAAAAAATGGTACCCATGTTCATCTCTTAAATCAAAGTTTTTACTTTGCAGATACGACCACAAATTTTCTATTTGGAAAGTTAAGTCCAGGGCAATATTCTTTGAGAATTACACTTAATCATTTTGGAGTTGAACTATTTAAAAACGGTATTTATTTAATTCCTATTTTTTGGGTCGTTGTTCTACCCTTCATTGTTTTAACATGGCTCCTAATGAGTGCTGACATAGTGGTTATAAAAAAACTTCAAAGTGAAATTCAAAAATGAAACTTAATGGGTGTAAAAATTAATTGTTTATCGTTTTGTTAGGTAACTCTTTTCCTATTTCCATCTGACTGAATAGAATTATCAGATGAACATATTTAGGTAAAGAAAGCAGACTCATCATAAAGATAAAATGAAATCCTTGAAACCCTTAATGATCATTGTAAATCTGTCTGATTTATGCCTATATATGAAGATAGTTGCTACAAATTTTATTATTACATTCAGGTATAGCAATAAACATTGTGGCCAGTAGTTTTTAATATACCTTTGAGCAACCCTCATACTATCTCTCACCATGTAATAATCATTGGTTGGGCTATGACCTTCCCGGTCTAACCTTATCCACAAAAACTTAAAATCTATCTTGTTGTCAATATTTTGACTCAAAACGATGTCTTTAACTATAAACAGATGATAGCCATAAGCCCTCATTCGAAAAGACATGTCGTGATCAACAGAATCTAAAAAGAGAGACTCATCGTAATAGCCAATTTCTTCCAGGATATTGATGTGGATAAAGGTACCCGAGTTAATTAAGAAAGGAGTCTCGAAAACAAATTCATCTTCATAAGAAAACCCTCTCCACCTAAACCTGCCATCAAAGAAGATATTAAGTGGTCCCTGACCTTCTTGTATAACGATTGGAGAAACCGCACCAACCTTGTGACTTTGAGAAAGTCTTTCATACTGTGTAAACAACTTTCCAACTGTTCCTTGACTTAATTTAGAATCTTGATCCAGAATGAGAACATAGTCATAATTCATGCCTTTAAGAAATTTTATACTATTATTGTATGCTTTAGACAAACCTGCATTTTCACTTCCATTAATAAAATATATTCCTTGAGCATTTGCATTTGGATCATTCTCGCGTTCTTTTAAAAGAGTTTTAAGCTTGGATTTTATTTCAGCCGTCGACCCATTGTCATAAATTAACACGTTATCTAAATAATGAAAATTTCCCATTATAGTATCTATTACCTTATCGCTTGGATTAAATGTAACTATTATAGCGCATGTCCTCTCGTTAGGTGTGCTCAAATCACATCCTAAATCCAAGTCGATATTAATAACTCTCTTAATTTTTGGGAACGCCTAATATATTAAACATAATTTAATGGTGACAATTTCTAAAAAAATCTTATTTTGCTAATTCATAGATCCTACTATATTGATTTGTTCCCTTTTCTTTGATCATCACCTCTCTCTTT
>JAJZYV010000099.1 GCA_021797955.1 Thermoplasmata archaeon | reverse complement strand
GTTATTGAGTAATTCATTCTCCTGCCAGAATCGGTCATTCTCTGAGCTCTTTCAATGTTTATGACCTCATCTTTCAAATCGGGTACAAGATAATCTACTATCTGATATTCTTTTAATGGTAATTTCGTATGTAAGGCTTCTCCAATACTGTGTATTTGATCATTGGCAACAAGCCTTCCAAGTTCTGTTTTTGGCACCCATTCTTCATCCATATTTATACACCTTTATTTTTATATTCTTCAAGATTTATTCTATTTTTTAAATGCTCCCCATTCAATCTTGATTCATCAGGAAATACATCTTCGTCTGCAGGAATGTCAATACCTGAATCAATTATCCCCTTCAATGCAGCTGCAATTCTTCCTCCATGTTGAAATTTATATCTTCCTGTATCCAGTATGGCAGATTCAATTCCTTTATTTTTGGCCAATTTGCCGGCCAGATATCCTCCAAGGTAGAGGGATTGTATGTTGTTTCCAGTTAAATTATAGGTCTTTTTCAGTGTTTCCTGCGTAACTGTTAAGACTATACTGTCACCAACTGGGTTATAGTTAATAAATTGAATTGAAAATCCCCTGTTACTTGGTCTTATGACTGCCCTTGTAATATCTGATTTTAATAATTTATATCTTTTGCCGTAATCTGTTATCCCTGCCTTTCTTCTTTTAAGAACTCTTATTGTTTTCATTTTCATCCTCCTTTATTAATGATGATGATTTTAGATGAGAAACCAGCTGTGCTCTTGAAGTGAATGAACCACTTTTGATTATTCTGTAATACTTTCTATATGCCTCCCCATCTATCTTATTTTTTTCCTTTAATGTTTTCAGTTCGGATCTTAAAGCCCTTATCAGGGATATCCACCTTCTTTTTCTCGGGTATCTTGCATATTTTGTCCCTCTTACTGACCCTGGACCACGCCTCCTGCCTTTCTGAAGCTGCGTAATTCTCTTCTTTAATCTCATATTTGAGTTTCCCTTTTTGTTCTTCTTTTTAATAATATTTAAATTTATAAGTTTTTTAATATCATCACGTGTTGTAACATCCAGAACCTTATCCAGATTGTTTGTGTCTATCCACACTCTGGATTTTCCAACTTTAAGTTCATCGGAAGCTATATTTTTTATGCTGTTCATTTTCATTTTACCACCTTATTGAACACATGTATGCCAAGATTTTCAGCCTCTTCTTCTATATCTATCCTCTTTTTATATCCCACTGCTGAAGCAATTCTTGCACCTTCTATATCAGGATTTAGCTTTTGTAATTCTGCAACATTGTGAACAAGGACTTCCTTGAACCCAGAAGGATGTAGCCCTCTTACTTTTTTTGGTGTCCTGTATCCGGGATTTACTACGGGAGGCCTGTATCCAAGATGGTTTGCAAGCTTTGAATGCTTTCCTCTTGGTCGTCTCCATGAATCATCAAATTTTTTGTATCTGAACCATTCCTGGCGATGGAATTCTACTCTTCTTCTATTGACTTCATTTTTCTTTTTTAATAATTTCTTTTGTTCTTTTGTAAGCATTGGCTTATAACTCATCTGGATTCACCCCCTTTAAAAGATAAATTCCATCCTGAAATACTCTGGAATCAAAATGCCTTATATAAGTGGCTTTTTCAATGTTTGCTGCAGTATCTCCCATATCTCTTTTATCAATACCTTCTATTGAAACACGATCGCCTTTAACAGAAACTTTGCAATTGTTTAAAATTTTTGCCACTCTTGGGGCCTTACTTCCCAGAAAATTTTCAATGTATAATGAATTTCCCCTGACAGAAACCCTCATGGGGAAATGCGTAAAATCTATTTTCATTTCATATTTATAGCCTTCAGTTACACCAGTAAACATTGATTTTGATTCAGAATGCCATGTTCCAACGATACCATTTATAAATTTATTTGCTTTGCTTGCTGATATAACAAGATAATTATCTATTTTTTCTACCTTTACGTATTTATCTCTGAAATTTCTTGATACTTCACCAAGCTTCCCCTTAACTTTAACAATTGTCCCTTCCAGCGAAACCTGGATGCCGTTTGGTATTTCCAGTCTTGTTTTTTCTTCCCATTTTATCATTTATATGCACCCTTAATATACATAAGCCATTAACTTGCCACCTATTCCGTACTTTCTGGCTTCCAGATGGCTCATAATGCCCTTTGTTGTTGTGAGTATGATTATCCCAAAATCCTGAGCTGGCAAGTATCTTGATTCATATTTTTCTATATTTGTCTTTTTTACTGACAATCTTGGCTTTATTACACCACAGTTATTTATGGTATCACTCAATGTAACTTTAAATTTTCCACCACGTTCTTCATCAATAACTTCAAAGCTTTTTATATAGTTATAATCCTGCATAACTTTTAAAACTCTTCCTATCACTATGGATGCGGGTGAAATACTCACTTCATTCCTTCCAATCTTCGAAGCCATTTTTATTGTGTTTATTACATCATTTAAAGGATCACTTTTCATTTAAACATCATCTCAACTATATTTTCTGAAACCGATCTTCTCAGCGGTTTCCCTGAAACATTGCCTGCACATATTTATCCCATATCTTCTTACTATCCCGCGTTTTCTTCCACAACGAACGCATCCTTGATTGTGTCCGAAATTCTTTTTTGGCTGTAATTTAATCTGCCCCATATCATCACCCTATAATTTTAGCTCCAAAATTCTCTTCAAGAAATTTAACCGATTCATCTTTAGTAACTCTAATTTTATTAGGAATGCCTTTCTTGCTGATTCTTCTTTTTGAAAGTCTATATCCTCCAGATCTTTTAAGCACTATTGCTATATCCATGCCAAATATGCCTATATCTGGATCATACTTCATGCCTTTAAAATCTGTATAATCAGTTATGCCAAAATATGCATTTCCCTGTTTATCAAATGAATATATGGGAATTTTGTAATCCTTTGCATAAAATGCCTCTTTGAGAAATTTATATGCATCGTCCTTTCTCAGCGTAACTTTGACACCAACACTGAGCCCTTTTCTAATATTGAAGTCTCTGATGGTCTTTTCTGATTTTGTAATTACTGGTTTGTGATGTGTCAATAACTCTATAACTTTTGAGGCTTTTGTCAATCTTTCACCAGCAGCACCAACGCCAATATTTATCATCACTTTATCTATTACAAGTTTAGTCATTGGATTGCCAGTTTTTTCACTCATCATATACTTTCACCTCTTTTTCAGGAATTTTAAAGCTGTATTTAGAATTTCCAATAACAAAAACATAATTTTTAACTGTGGAGAAACCTTCATTGAATGAAACCGTATTTTTACCTGATGATTTATTAATATCAATAGATTTTATTGTGCCTACCTCTCCTACATGAGATCCTCCAATTATAAATGCCTTGTTCCCGGGTACCATTTTCAATACGTCCTGTATTTCCATATTTGGCAATTTAATAAGTAAGGTGTCATCATTCTTAAGGTCTTTACGGTCAGTTATCATTGAATGCCCATTATGGAATCCAAGCTGTATTTTTCCTTTTTCTATTATAGATTTACTTTTTATGCGTAAAAGTTTTACATCATTATTCTCTTCTGGATTTGCAGATATTATAAGCTTGCCCTTATTGTCATATAAAACTATAAATGTATTATCAATGGATTTTATCGAAATAACATCCATAAAACCAACAGGAAATCTTCTATCTTTTATTATTTTTCCATCTATTTTTACATCCCCATTATTTAATATTCTTGTAATCTCTCTTTCCTTGTCACCTAGTTTCAGATAATCCCTTAAAGCGATAAGAATGGGTATTGATTCTTCTTTTTTGTGTGGACCAGGTGTGGGTGTTACTGACCAGAAATTTGTTTTTCTTGGTATTTTTAGCTTGCTTGACGCCATCATTATTTTAGTCTTCAATATCATCACCTTTTTCATCATTTGAGTTATTCTCAGATGAATTTTCTATTTTCTCTTCATCTGAATTTTCGGTAGTTTCTTCAGGTTCGTCCTGATTTTCTATCGACTCTTCTATATATTCTCCAACTGAACCCTGGTCTTCCTCTCTTTCAACCACAGGTGGTGGGAGATTCTTCCTTGCAGTTATTTCTCTTAATTTATTTTCCCTACCAGGTCGGGATAGATCAAGTTTTGTTATAACAAGATTGCTATGATCAACGTAATATTCTACCTGTTTTCCATCAGCTTTTGCAATTGTTATGCCTTCTATCGATATTTTTTTATTTTTATGGTTTACGCCAATAACCTTTCCTCCCTCTCCCTTTCTTGATCCTGAATTTATGGTTACAACATCACCTTTCACCACAGGAAAGTTTCTGATACCATATTTCTTTCGTAATTCCTTGTTAAGGGATATGTTAATTTTATTATTCATCATTTTAATTACCTCACACAATAGTTGATGCTATTGCGGCTATTCTCGGCCATCTTTCCGCAGCCTCTCTTGCAACAGGACCTTTTATTTCAGATCCTCTGACTTCACCTTCAGGTGTAACAAGCACAACAGCATTATCTTCAAACTGGATTACATTGCCATCAGCTCTGCGAAATGGTCTTTTTTGCCTGACCACTACAGCATATACTACCTTTGCTCTCATTTCAGGAGTTCCACGCCTGACACTGGCGATCAATAAATCGCCTATTCCTGCTGCGGGAATTCTTCTTGCGACAGTATGAAGAGCCTTAACTCCAATTAAACTCACTATTTTTGCTCCCGTATTATCTGCACATGTAATTATTGCCCCCAGAGGTAACCCACGTGACTCATTTCCAGAAATCCCCTTCATTTATTCCACCTTCTCAACAACGACAAAACTAATAGTTTTGGCCAATTTCCTGCATTCTGCAATTCTGACCCGATCTCCCACATTTACACTTATACAGTCGGGCAGATGTGCATGGTATTTGGAAAATTTAGTTGCATATCTCTCATATTTCTTGATAAATTCCTTTGTTTCCTTTTTTATAACCACACTTTTATTCATTTTTGTAGATACAACATCTCCTGTTATCATCTGTCCTCTAACATTAAGATTTCCATGAAATGGACAATTAATATCATTGCATTCATTTTTTGGGGGTTTAATATCCAAGCCTATACTTTTCATTTTTATCATATCTCCTTATTTTTTTATATATTTTTCTTTTCTCTTTTGTTCTTTCTTCGGGTCTTATCCTAATAAAATCACCATTAATATTATGCATCTCATTGCCAAACTCAATTGTAAATATTGTTTTTTCCTTGGGAATTTTACATATCTTTCCCTTGCTGTAAATTGTGATCATATTTCGGGTTTCATCAACAATTTTGCCTTTAATATTTACATTATTGGGATTTGGAGAATCCTTTATTATGACATTATTGCCTATAAATTCCTGAAGATAGAACTCATTATTCATACCAATTGCACCTTGAATCCCATCGATTCTAATTCCTTTTTCATTGCGTCTCTGTGATCGCCCTGAAGTTCTATGGACCTACCATCCTTAACAGTTCCCCCTGAAGCAGCTTTTTTCTTTAATATTTTTGCAATTTCATTTATATTCTCAGATTTTGGATCTATACCATCAATTATTGTTACCATCTTACCATATCTTCTTTTATCGACACTTACCTTAACCACTTCGTTGTTCCTGTTGAATCCTTCCCAGGGTTGTAATTCTTTGGGCATACCAGTAAAATCTTTATCTTTCATTCCTTTTTTTCCTCCATTATTGTTAATATTCTAGCAATTTGGCGTCTTACGGATCTCATCTTACCAGGGCTTGCAGGTGCACCACCCATGGCCACAGACGCCCTTTCCCTTAGCAAGGATTCCTTTAATGATTTTAATTTTTGATTTAATTCTTCATTATTCATATTTCTGAGGTCTTTAGTTTTTAACTCCGCCATTATCGTCCACCTCCTCTTTTTCCTTTGTATTTTCAGTGTTTACAACTCTTACATCGCTATTTATATGTATCTCATCTGGCAATTCATAGTCTGTTCTAAGAAGCTTTACATATATGCCAATTACGCCTGTTTTAAGCATTGCTGTTGAAAATCCGCCCTCAACACCAGATCTTGCAGGTTCTCCGGAATATTTTATTTCTCCAAACATGAACTTCTGTGTTCTTGCTCTTTCACCGGATATTTTGCCCCCTATTCTTATTAATACACCTCTAGCATGTTGATCCATTATGCGCCTTAATGTAGTATTTCCAGCTTTTCTGTAGTTCCATCCTTTTTCAAGAGATAGTGCTATCTTCTTTGATATTATCTGTGGATTTAGATCGGGATTTTCCACTTCCTTTACCTCTATCTGTGGAGATTCAAGTCCATATTTCTTCTCAAGGATTTCTGTCATTTCCTTTATTTTAACTCCGTGACGCCCTATTACTAGACCTGGCCTGTTTACATGAAGTGTAATATTTGTTCCAAATGGAGTTCTTTTCATTTCCATGCCTCCAAATCCCGCATTATCATTTTCACTTCTCAGGTATTCAGTTACGAGCAGTTTCTTTATATTATCACTTACAAATTTTTTCTCCTTCATCGCAATCACTCTTCCTCCACAACTACAACTTCAAGATTTACCAGATCCTTGAAAAATGCGCCAGCTCTGCCATATGCCTTTGGAGTAAATTTTTTAATCATTCTGCCCTTTGAAACTGATAGGGAAACAATTACAAGATTTTCTGACAATCCCTTAAATTCAGCATTGGCTGAAACATCATCCAAAAGTTTCTTGAACACTTTTGATTCTTTTACTGGATATCTGCCGGGCCCAATGCCTTTTCTATGAGATATTGAATCAAGATACCTGAAATAC
>JAJZYV010000098.1 GCA_021797955.1 Thermoplasmata archaeon | reverse complement strand
GAAAGTATCCATACTTGAATTCAGAAGCACCCTAAGTACAGAGGAGACCGATGCCATACTTGAGAAAATACAAGAGACCGAGAAGTTAAGCAAAGTCAGATTTGACCATATTTCCAGGAAGGTCTTTAGGTAAATGATAGTGGACAATTCCTTTTTGATAGACTTAATGAGGAATGACAATGATCCCATACGGAAAGCTGAAATAGTTGAAGCCGAAGGTGATCAGATATGTATAACGACCGTCTCTGTTTTCGAACTTTATTTTTGGTTTGGTTTTAGAAAAAAACGTGTCTTGGAGCAATAGAAAATTCAAAGGGTTCTTGAAAATCTTGAAGTTTTTAATTTGAATTTTGAAGCGGCTAGGGAGGCAGGGGAAATATATTCGTATAAAAGAAAGAAGGGTTTAACTGTTGATCCTGAAGATGCAATGATTGCGGGTATATGTAGAGTGAATGATGAGGCAGTGCTTACAAGAAATATAAACCATTCCCCGGAATTGATGGAGTCACGGTTGAATCTTACTAACCTTTCAGGAACAATTCTGTTGCCTTTACTTTTGAATTTATCCCTATTTCGTGCTTTTCATATCAATTTTCAGTATTCGCTTGAGACTTTAATCATATCCCGATCGATCCATTTTTAGTAACAAACAAAATTGAGGATTTTTAACAAAGAGCTTTTGTCATTGTTCTTTATCGTTCTGTAGCCGTTAAAGGTTTTCCATTTTTTTCGAATGAACAGGCAGATGCCCCATGAAAAAGTTCTCTACCTTCCCGTTAATAATCACTTTTCTGGAACCGTCAACCCTCTCAAGATAGCCTAGATTCTCCAACCCTTTCAGTAAAGAGGAGCCCAATGCTCCACCGAGGTGAAACCGTTTAACGGTCCAATCCATGCACGAGTATGCAAAAATTCTCCTCCTGTTCTTTCGGAGAGGTATTTTTATCCCGAGGTAAGCCAGCCCAACTTCCCCATCTGTCGTAAGCGTTAGCATCTTGCTCCCTTCACTTTCACGCAAAAGCCATTTCCTAGTTAGGAGTTCATCAAGAAGGTGGACTCCTTCAACTCCAGCTAGATGATCGTAGCACGTTCGAGCAAGATGCAATTCACTAACTAAAGTGCTTTTTCCCCTGAATGGGGGATAGTTGTTTTCATCCTTTGCATGCATGATCCTATCTAACCAATCACCCAGTTCCTCAAACCCCTCTGGGATCAGTCTGTATATCCTTTCCCGCCCCAATGGATAGGACTCAACAACATTGGCACTTAAGAGAATTGCAAGGTTTGAAGATACCATAGGTTGAGATCCGCCGGTCAGAAACATAATCTCGCTCACTGTTCTGGGCGCATCGGCTAAACTCTCTATGATTTTCTTCCTTAGAGGATGTGAGATTGCTCTAGTTAAACTTCCCATTTCCAGTCCCAATGCCCACCCTCATATCATCCTAAAAACTAATCGATATATCTCATTTTTCATATATTTCAGCAATTTATAGTAATGGCTCATCTTCACACTATCATGAAAAACGACTTGAAACGGGACAATGAAGAGTATGGAAATTCGAGGACGCATAATCAGGACGAACATTTTACGGCTTCAGAGAATGATGGACATATGGACGTCAAGCCTAATGTCCTTTACTTCGGAACGCCTGTCGTTCTCATATCCTCCGTTGACAAGGAAGGTAACATTAACCTTTCACCCATGTCGTCAGCATGGGCTTTAGGATATAATGTTATACTTGGACTCAGCGCCGTAGGAAAGACTATTGAAAACTTAAATGAGACCAGGGAACTGACCCTAAACTTTCCTGACATAGGCTTGTGGGAGGCTGTTGAAAACCTTGCTCCTTTAACAGGTAAGAATCCGGTCCCTCCGTCCAAGGCTGATAGATACAGATATGAGAGCAATAAATTCAATGCTTCCCATCTGACTACAGAGAGCTCAGATATTGTTGGACCTCCACTGGTAAAGGAATGCCCCATTCAGATGGAGGCTATCGTGAAGAATATATATCCATTTTACCAAGGAAAAGAAATTGCCTTCATAGTGGAGGCTGCAGTTGTGAAAGTACACGCAAGCAAGAACATAGTTTTGGACGAAAGGCACATAGATCCAGTAAGGTGGAAACCGCTGATCTATTCTTTCCGGCATTATTTCTCTTTAGGAGAGCATTTAGGTAAAACTTTTAAATCAGAAACGTGAAAATTGGGTTAAAAGGAGATAGTTATTGTGGTGTCAAGAGTTTATAAATTTATTTTTATCAGCTATAATATAATTGGGATCATCACTAATCTAACAAGTTGTCGCAAATGATAGGTTTTTGGAAAGTGCCTTGTCTATCCTGAGCACCTGATTCAGTACTGAAACACTTAACTATAGTAGAATGGTCAAAAATTTTCCCATCACTGACATGAATTATCTTTCTTCAAATAGTCTAAACCGATAATAAAATCTGTTTCTCTGAGTTATCTTATCTTTCGATGAAAATAAAGAAGTAAAAATCATTTTTTCATTATTTCGAAAAGAAGCCTGTTCCTTCCCCCAAACTCTTCAACAAACACCTTGAAAGTACCTATATCTGATAGTTTCATCAACCGTTTTATGCTTCCTTTTGTGTGATTATATGTAGGCATTGCCTCGTATCCGTCTATAAAATTTTCTTCTATCGGTCCGCTTGACCTGTGATTTCTTACCTCGACAATTGCAAGTCCTCCTCTCTTGAGTACTCTGAATATTTCAGTGATTGCCTTTACTTGGTCCTGAATTTGTACAAGTTCACTAAAGGAATTCCACATACAGATTACAGAATCAAATGATCTATCTTCATAGGGTAGGCTTCTCATGTCACCCACTCTGAATTCAATGCTGAGATTTCTTTTTCTCGCCTCTTCTTTACCCTTTTCAATAAAAATCGAAGTTATGTCTATTCCCTGCACCCTATACCCCATTAAAGCCAAAGGGATAGAAAACCTCCCATATCCACATGCCAAATCTAGGATCTTCCAATCCTTCTTTAACAATCTAGTCAGATAGGTTAGTTCATTTTCTGTTATAACAAAACTCTTTATTTTCGATAACCATTCGAATCCTAGCTCTGTGTAGAATTCCATTGGAGTTTTTGTGGTCATAGATGAACCAACCATATTCTCAAATAAATTATATTTTTCGGAATGCTTTTTAAACATTCTTTTTTGGAGACATTAAACCAGCGTAAAGCTCGGATGTGGGAAATTAATTTATATATCTAATCATTTGTTTCTTAAGAGTGAACGAATAACTTGTTCTATTTCCCCGGAGGACCTGCCATATCCTCTCGACAAAGAATTTTGGGAAAACACGAATATTTGATACCATGGAACAAGCAGCGTATACTCCGAGAAGATTGAAGGCAATGGATGAGGTCTTATAGATTTGCCGTTCTCCATTACTAACGTGAAAAGAATTATAGAGATATTTGATACAATACGTGTTGCAGCAACACTACGGGACTTCCCAGATTATTTTGATAGAACTTTAGCAAGCTTTCACCATGAAGAGCAGAAAATAGTAATTTCAGAAAAAGTCAATTAGTCTTACAAGAGATTATTGGAGAGCATGGAATTACTCAATGAACGTTGGTGGAGAATCTATTACTGCACTGCTAAGTGCTTATGAATATTTTCCAGATCTCGTAAACGAAAAGAAATGTCACAATGATCATCGAAAAAGACTGCAATATGGTATTGATAATTTTAACAAATGATATAATAAGTGAGTTGTGCAAAGTGAAAGGTCAACATAAGTTGAATTTGAAAACTTGAAGGATTGCCAGAGAAATTTTGAAGATGTGTCCTACTTAAGGATCTGCTAAAATGAGGTGGATGGCATCAAAGAAAAATACCGCTGAATAGTTGAAGATAGTTTTCCAGTATTATACCTGGTGGAATACAACTCCCCTGAGAATATAACCGAAATTGATGGTAAAACCACATAAGTCGAAAGATTGGCAATGTACACAGAGGCAGTAGTAATAGGGGATAGCATCTTACCTGGAAAGATAATTGCTAGAATTGATTTTCCAGCAGGAATTTCAGAATATTACGATCTTCTTTCGACCGTTGTGTGGAAAAGAAACTTCTTCCCTGGCGACATTGGGAGGGTGGTTATCGTCTTTTGAGTTATAATACGAATGTTACGTTATAATAGCCTTCCCAGTCTGTTTACTTCCGTATTCATGCACGATGTTCGCCGAAAATTAATTCAAACTTCAAAGTCCATCGGAATGGCATGTTAGAAGTTGAGAACTCGCTATTCTTGGGAATTTGAAAACTTACCCGCTAACCATCCTCCGAAACCCAATGCCCAGAGTAATTCAGGATATACAATCATGCGTTCCATTCCTCCAGCCCCAAGACCCAAGTGCACATCTCTCGTGTACATGATCAGAAATATTAGTGAAAATGTTCCTAAAATTGCCCAGATCAATGACAAGGAGTTTCTTGCCTTGTACAGAATGAAGTATGGGGCTATGGCACCCATTAAAAACACAAGGGTAGCAGAGATGAAATGCGGTCTTCCAGTGGTTTCTGGAAACATACCAACACCAATGGCCCCAATCCCTGCTAGAATTATAACTACAAGTAGGGCAGGAGAGAATTTCCTTAGGAGTATCCCTGCGGAAATGAGAGCCAATCCCATCAAGATTATGGATGTATTGAAAATATAGGCAGTCTTTCCTACACCAAGATCACTGATATAATTGGTCGAGACACTGTAATGTGGGTACAACAGTTCAGCAAGCAACATTAGAAGGAAGAACTGTGTGGTACCAATGAACAAAATAAAACCAGCCATCCTCAAACTTTTATTGTCTTTCTTTTGCACGGTTCACCTATGTCTTTGAATTTATTAAATTTAATAGATTGATTTGTTAGGAAAAACAGCATTAAATTAGATTTTATCCAATCTATTCTGCCCCGCGAGATTCTGATCCGTATAGGATATCATACATCTGTGAGAATATCCCCTTTTTCTCCCTAAGTTCTTCAAATGTTCCGCTCTCCTCTATTTTACCATCCTGTACTACAACTATCTTATCCACGAGTGAAATCATCGAAAACCTGTGTGTTATCAGGATTAATGTCTTATCCATTGCAAACTTCTCCAGGCTCTGAAAAATGAACCTTTCAGAGTAGGGGTCTATGTTTGAGGTTGGTTCATCCATGATGATTATCTCCGGTTTTCTGCATAGAGCCCTCAGTATTGCAATAGCCTGTTTTTGACCTTCTGAAAGACTTCTTCCCATCTCCCCTACATTGGTATTCATTCCGTCAGGTAATTTTGAGAATATTCTGTCAAGACTAAACTCCTTTGCAATATTTTCTATTTCTGATTCACTTTTATTTGGATCAGAAATCTTCACATTTTCGAATACTGTCCCTCTAAATAGAAATGGCTCCTGCAGTACTGGCGAGATTAAATTCCTATAAGATGAGGTTTTTATTTCATTCAGATTTCTTCCATCCAACAGTATTTCCCCTCTTTGTGGGGAATAAAACTTCATAATGAGATTTGAAAGCGTAGTTTTGCCGGCCCCTGTGTGCCCTACTATTCCAATGTTTTCCCCCCTCCGTATTACTAGGTTTATATCTTTTAAAGCATCAGAGTCCTCGTAAGCAAAATTTACATTTTTCAGGATGATTGAGTCCTTTAGACCATCTACTGTAAAGCTGCCGTCTGTTGTTGCCTCCTTCTTACTGTCGATAATTCCGTAAATTCTTCCTACCCCCACAATTGAGGACTGGTATGAGTTGTATAGCTGGGATATTTGAATTACCGGATCGAAAAATTCTTGGACATAAAGGATAAATGCTACCAGAATTCCTATGGAAATTAATCCTGCTTTCAGTTGAAGTGCTCCCTCTAAAATGACAATTGCTATCCCCACATATTCAATTACCCTTATGATTGCACCGTAAATAGCCGACAATCGTGATGCCTTAATGTTTGCATCCAGATTGTCCTGATTTAATTTGTCAAATCTGTTTTCCGTGTACCCTTCTACATTAAATGCCTTTATGCTTCTGATAGAAGATATATTTTCGGCCAGATTTCCAGTTATTGCAGCAATCGTCCTTCTTGTTCGGAGATAATTTTTCCTGACCTTTCCCTGAAGAGAAATTGTGAAAATCGACAGGAATGGCAGTACTACAAGAGCATATAAAGTTAGATAGAAGTCAAGATAAAACATAATTGCAATTGAAAGAATCACTGTGGTCATTCCTGAGATAACTGATGGAATCTGGAATGTCAGGAACTCACCTATAGTTTCTCCGTCGTTTGTCATACGACTTATCAGAAAACCTGCTTTTACCTTACTGAAAAATGAAATCGGTACGCCCTGAATGCTCTTAAATGCTCTGTCCCTTAGATCCTTAACAGTCCCCTGTGCCAGAATAGTGGAACTTGTGACTCTGAACCTGTTTGATGCGAACTGGATCAGAGCAAGTGATATAAATAACAAACTGAATTCTATGATCGTCTTTACACTCTTCGCTGTAACTCCATTTACAGCGTCGCCGATGGCCAGTGGAGAAAAGGTGGCGGCAATTGCTGTTATAATTACAGATACAAAAATTATCGCCGTCTGCTTCCTGTTCTTGATAATATCCCTAACCATTCTTTTAAGGGCTGCCCTCCCCTTAAGGGTCCTGATATATCTTTCTTCAATATCCTCATAGGTCGGCTTCATTCTTGAACCCCCCCACTTTTATATCAAAGTTCAGCCCTTCTACTGCTAGATCATCCATTAGTGATAAATTGCCGTCCTCTAACTTATA
>JAJZYV010000003.1 GCA_021797955.1 Thermoplasmata archaeon | reverse complement strand
CCCAATCGGCGACTTAACATCAGAAATGTATGAAATTGGGCTACTCTTTGGCAGCTCTATTTCAGGATATTCAACATTTGCCTTGTCGGAAATGTTCAATCTGTAATATCCATTGAATTCATCGAGCCTTGCTCCCTCAATTTTCGCATATTTTCCATTCTTCAACTGTCTTCCAAAGCTTGAGAGGGCTATGCTTGACTTGCTGTCGTGTAGTACGTACTGGAATACTGCTTTCTTGACTCCGTCTTTTTCGTACTCCCTTTTTGCCTCAGATTCAAGTACTCCTTCCACTGTAACAAATTTATCTGACATATTAAGATCCTTCAGATTGTAAAATTTGTAAACTCGCTTCACCTCCAAAGGCTCATTCAGGAATTTGAATTCGGTCCGGTTGTCAAAATATACTCTTAATTTGTCCTTATAGCTTTTTGTGTAACATTTTGTGATATTGTATACATCCAGTTCTCTAATTGTTGAGGGTAGTGCCCATGCAGTATATGCCATTACCCCGGTTTCATCCCCTAAAAGACCATAATGATATGTTATCGGTCCCTTGGAGCCTTCTGCCTCCCTTTTAGATATTGATAAAATTTTGACTTTCATTTCAATGTCATTTACTTCGCCCTTTATTTCTCCAACGGTCAACCTTTTTGATGATTCCATTCTTTTGAAGTATGCTAATTTAATTAAAGTTTTATCGGTAGTTGAATTTCGGGGCAAATAAAAAGATGCACAGTTCGTATTAACATTTTCATAAATAGATCAATTTTCGACTTATGAAAATTAGGTGGGAATATGTGCCTGATTCCTAAAATACAAAATCGATAATTTATCAATAATATGTAAAAATAAATTATATACTTTGGAAATATTACTAACGAGAAGTGAGTAAATATTGATAGGAATAATAGGAGGAAGTGGACTTTACGATTTAATAGATGTAAGGGAGAGCAGAAAAATTGACACTCCCTTCGGAATTCCTTCTTCAGAATTGGAAATTGGAGAGTATAACGGAATTAGCGTCGCATTCATACCTAGACACGGTAAGAAACACAACATACCGCCACATATGGTCAACTACCGGGCAAATATCTGGGCGCTGAAGAATATAGGATGCAATGAAGTTCTTGGAATAAATGCGGTAGGATCTCTCAAGGAGGGATTGAAGCCTGGAGATGTTGTTATTCCAGACCAGTACATAGATAACACGAAGAATAGGAAATTGACCTTCTATGACGGTCCGGATGTGATTCACGTTTCATCTGCAGATCCGTTCTGCCCAAGGATTAACGGCGAATTGGAAAAAGTTTCCAGACCTGTGACTAATACACATCTCGGTGGGACGTATATTACCATAGAAGGCCCAAGATTTTCAACGAGGGCTGAATCAAAAATGTTCAGGCAATTTGCTGATATAATTGGTATGACTCTGGTTCCAGAGATCAACCTTGCGGATGAGTTGGGTATGTGCTATTCAATGATAGCAAATATTACCGACTACGATGTGTGGTCAGAAAAACCGGTTGATGCCTCAGAAGTTATAAAAATCCTTAAGGAAAACGAGCAAAAAACAACTACAATAATTACAAACTTTCTAAAATCACATAATGAAGAGAGAACATGTGAATGCAAAAGTAGACTTGACAACGCGAGGTTATAAAATTGTTAAAATTAAAATTTTTAGGAGGAGCAGAAGAAGTAGGAAGACTGGGAATTGTTATTAATATGGAAGGAAGGAAATTTCAGGTAGATTATGGAGTCATTCCAGAAAAACCTCCAATGTTTCCGCTACCACCAGAAAAGATAGAGAGTATTTTCATTACACATTCGCATCTGGATCATATTGGTGCTATGCCCATGTATTTTCAAGATGGTGGCATTGATGTATTTGCGACTGAAATGACTGCAAACACAACCAGACCAATGCTAAACGATTCCATTAAAATAACAGCTATTGAGGGGTACGTTGAACGATTTAACAGAGAAGATGTGGAGAAGATGTACACATTCATGAACCATGCCAGATATGGAGAAAAACTGGATATGGATGATATTAACGTTACACCTTATTCTGCAGGGCACATTCCGGGATCTACGATGTGGAGATTTGAAAATTCCCATGAAATAATGGTAACAGGAGATCTTTACACTGGGGATTCAAAGCTGCTTTCCGGAGCAAAACCAAAAAAAGTAAAGAATTTGGTAGTGGAGAGTACATATGCCGGTAAGAATCACGAAGACAGAGAAGAAGTAAGGAAAAGGCTTAGGGATAGAGTAACGGATATAGTAGAACACGGTGGTAAGGTCATATTACCTTCCTTTGCTATGGGCAGAATGCAGGAGCTGGTTATGTCACTGTCTGACCTTCCATATAGGATAGCAACAGATGGAATGGGGAACTTAATAACAAGCATTTACCTCAACACTCCAGGATATCTTAGATCGGAGAAAGAGTTTAGAAGATCTCTTTCCAGGGTTAAAGCAATCCGGGGAAAAAGAATGCGAGAAAACATAGATTCTGCTGACGTTATAATATCAACATCAGGAATGCTTGACGGAGGTCCAGTTCTTTCTTATATTGAAAAATATGTCCATGATCCAAAGAGTGCCATATTTATGACAGGGTATCAGGTTGAAGGGACTAACGGCAGAAACCTAATGGAGAAAGGTACACTGAATTTATCGGGCGTAGAAGTTAAGCCAGACATGGCTGTTGAATTCTTTGACATGTCGGCACATGCAGGTCATGATGATCTGGTCAGTTTCATCAAATCATGCAGTCCGGAAAATGTTATTTTATGTCACGGAGATCAAAGGGAGGCTGTTGTGGACGACCTTCAAAACTATAATGTGATCTTACCCTTCAATGGAAAAGAAATAACCGTTGAAGAATAAAATTTCTATTTTTGGGATTTCACTTTTTTATCTCAAATCACAATAGAAGTAACTGCTGTTAGTATGAACTGAATTGCAAATGCTGCAACGAACAGTCCAAAAATTCTCGTAATTGCCTTCAGGGATTTATCGCCAATAGCCCTCGAAATAGGTGTTGCAAGAGAGAAAATCGTATAAACAAGTATAAAAATAATGACAACAGAAACTACTGTCAGAATCATGGACTCGATGCTTTTTCTTGATAGGATGATTACAAGAGAAATGGCGCCTGGCCCGGCAAGTAAAGGAGTTGCAAATGGGACTATGCCAAGATCGGGATTTTTATATGTCTTCCCGGTGGATTTTGGTCTATCTCCTTCCCTTACCATTTCAACTCCCATAATCAAAAGAATGATTCCACCGGCAATTTCAATGGCACTCAGACTAATTCCCATGAGATAAAGAACAAAATATCCTGCTAAAGTGAAAAATACCAGTATCAGTGTTCCATACAGGAAAGAATCTTTCGCCGCCGTTCTTTTTTCAGATTCTGAATAATCTGATGTCATTGTCAGAAAGAGCGCCATCGTCCCAAATGGATCAATTACAACGAATAAGGGAAAAAATACCTTAACGAAGGTGAGGGCGATGGACATATGGGGGTATTTCAACTATATATATTAGATTTTAAAGAAAAAATTGCTATTGAATTTATAAGCATTAGGAAATATCTCTTTCAGATGAAAGTAGCCATTTTAGGAATAGACGGTTATATAGGCTGGGCTCTCGCAATGCGTCTTGCAAGAAATGGAAAAGAAGTTATAGGTTTAGATTCGCAATACACAAGACAGAGAGTTTCGGAAGTGGGTTCAGAGTCACTTTTGCCAATTGCTTCAATGGAAGAGCGAACAAAAATATTTGAAGAAAAAACAGGAAAAAATATTGAATTCTACAGAGGAGACGTAAATGATCCTGATTTTGTAATTGATTTTGTAAAAAGGAATAGACCTGATGCATTCGTTCATCTCGCTGAACAGAGATCGGCCCCTTATTCAATGATAGGACTGAAACAGGCTAGAGAGACTCTTATTCAAAATATGGGAGGAACAATTAATCTGGTATATGCAATGAAAGAATTTACCCCTGATGCGCACCTTTTGAAGCTTGGAACTATGGGAGAATACGGAACGCCCAACACTGATATTCCTGAGGGTTTTTTTGAAATTGAGTACAACGGAAGGAAAGATACGTTTCCTTTCCCGAAATTCGCGGGTTCCTGGTATCACTGGAGCAAAGTGCACGACACAAACAATCTAATGTTTGCAAACAGGGTCTGGGGACTGAAGATAACTGATGTAATGCAAGGTGTAGTATACGGAACAAAAACTAAAGAAATTGAAGAATACGGTCTGAATACTAGGTTTGATTTTGACGAGGTTTGGGGTACCGCCCTGAACAGGTTTTGTGTACAGGCTTCCGTGGGAATTCCTCTTACAGCATACGGAAAGGGAGACCAAAGAAGAGGTTATCTGTCTCTTGAAGATAGCATATCCTGTCTTGAATTGGGGCTTGACAAACCACCTAAGAGTGGGGAATACAGAGTTTACAACCAATTTGATGAACACTATTCAATTAATGAGCTGACTGGACTGGTTAAGGAGAGAGGAGAAAAATTGTTCAATTATGAGATAAAAGTGGATCATTTAGACAACCCAAGAGTGGAGAAAGATCAACATTATTACAATCCAGAACACAGGAAATTAAAAGAATTGGGATTTAAACCATCAAAAAATCTTAATGATGATATAGATGTTATCCTAAAAGATGTAAAATTGTATGACAAAATAGCCCTTGAGCACAAAAATGTAATCCTGCCGAAAACCGTCTGGAATAAAAGCCGAATTTAATTTTTATCTTATTTTTATTCTGGGGGACTTGTGGTTAAACGATTCCTGATGCAATGTTTATTAATGATTTATCCATAACTGAACAATGAGTCAAATTGCCCAGAGAAAAAAGGTTTACGGCATAATGGCTGTCACGGTAGCAATCATATTAGTGGGAAGTATTGCCTTTTCAACTTCTCTTTCTGGATCAAGCTCTCCAAAATCAAACACAGTGTCGGTAACTCCCGCCATTTGTCAGAATTCCACCGTTTACAAATACCAATGGATGGATAAAACTTCCTCAACATCACCTATGTCGCTTTCAAATGCAAGTATGGCATGCTTTACGCCAAACGGTCAAGTTGTATTATTTGGGGGTGAAATGAATGTTACTAACAGCACTGGGGTGGGAAAGCTACAATACTCCAATGAAACATGGATGTACAACAATCAGGTATGGACGGAATCTTCAGGCGTTAGCTCAATCCCCGGTATGATTGGATCATCCATGAATTACTACCCCAGAGGAGAAGATATAGTACTCTTTGGTGGTCAGAATCTCACCAATTCTGGAAAAGTAATATATCAAAATCAGACGTGGATATTCACTGGTTACACCTGGACTCCATTAAAGGAACTGACTCAACTTCCAAGTGCAAGATCCTTTTCTGCATCTGCTTATTCTGCTTCAATTGGCGGAGTAGTAATGTTCGGCGGGATCTCAAGCACTGGAGTATTAAATTCAACCTGGGAATTCAAGAATAACGTTTGGTCAAAGATTTCTACCACAGGTGCAATACCATCAATGGAGGGTTCTTCCATGGTGTCTCTTTCTAATGGCAATTTATTGCTATATGGGGGTTACAACAATAATTCATACAGCAATCAGACATGGATTTTGAATACCACCACATTGCACTGGACTCTGGTTAACACACCATCTTCACCTGGAAAGTTAGCATTCTCAAGTCTGGAATTTTTCGCATTGAACAACCTGTATCTTCTCTACGGAGGTATAAACTCAAACGGAAAACCCGTTAACCAAACATGGAAATTCAATAGCAGCAACTGGGTTAATTTGAATATTGCATCTCCAGTGGGAGAATATGGTCAGGGCGTAGAACAACTCGCAGCAAATGATACATTAGTACTGTTCGGAGGTTCATTCAACAACAGTGCAAATGGATTTACAAATGAAACTTTCGAGTTTGAAAACAATACATACAACTGGGTAAAGTTTACGCAAAGCGGACTGCCACCTGGAATGCAATGGGGAATGAGCATCAATGGAATGTCTGAAAACACAACAGGAAATTATACTGAGTTTCTCCTTATGGGTGGAACCTACACCTACGGTACCTACGCACCACCAGGCTATAGCGCTGTGAAGGGAAACGTGACAATGTTTGCATCCTTTGTAACATTGACCATTTCATTCAATAAAGCTCCAACGCTTTTCTACTACATGTATGGATTGCTGGCAGGGATAGCCATAGTAATAGTCGCATTTATTGGCAGTCTGGTTTACAGAAAAGTGTTCATTAAAAAATAATTATAAAATATTTGAAGCATGCTTAAAGGATCTTAACAAAACTTCATGATATTTCTCCTTTCTCCCAATGCTCAGCCATGATTCCCCTGAAATTTCATTATAAAAAACCTTGCCATTGTTTATCATCTCTGAAATACAGGTTGTTAGCTCTTTTTCATTTTTCTTTATATGCTTAAGATGATCATGCTGAAAATAATAAACTGCTCCAAGGGCAAGATCTGATAATGGAATTTTTGGTTTTTCCACAACTGATAAAACCGTGCTTTCATTTTCATCAACCTTGGCATTTCCATACCTTTCAGGTGTTTCTACCCGGAAAAGTGTTAATGTAGTTTTTTTGCAAGAAACAATTTTTTTATAATATCCTTCATCAAGCACAACGCCATCCCCAGCATTGACAACTATGTCTTCAGAAATATTTTTCTTAATGCCCCTGTATACTGCATCCCCATAACCTAATTTTTCTTCTTGGAAATGGATTTCACACTCATCGAAGTTTCTTTCCAGGTATTTTATTGTGAGCTCATCATCCGGATCAAGAACTACGACAACGGATGTACATCCAGCATCTTCAAGTCTTCTGATGACTATATCAATAACAGGTCTTAAGACTAATTTTTCCCCAATTATATCATATAATGGGAGTAATTCTTTCCTGAGCCTGCCGTCAAGGCCTGATCTCGTGCCGAGACCAGCAGCAGTAACTATGCCATAAACCATTTCCATGCAATTTATTCTCTTCTATTACACTTTGCGGATAATGTCTGAATTATGGTTTATCTCAAAAAATTAAGATTGATTAACGACGAGTGTTTAAATTCCAGTATGTATGTTAATTTCAGGATGAGTTATTTATTACTAATGAGAAAAAGAAGCAATGGTCACATCCAACCATTTAAAATGCAGGAGCAGTTAGAAAATTGTTCAGAAAACTCCATATCGGTGAAAGGAAACTGTTTTTAAGGTATGAGAATCGATATTAATTAGGAACTCATATCTTAATAGAAGAGTATGATGAATGGGTTCATGGAGAAACTGTTAGCTGGTAAGTGGATAGCCGGTCCTACTGTAGATGATGCAATCAATAGGGGTAACAGATTTAAAGCCTTGAGTATAGGATCTATTTTCAACTACCTTGGCGAAGCACTGACAGACAAAAAAGACGTGAATGATGCCGTGAACACATATCTAAACGTAATCGCGAAAATTTCTCAAGATGATGAGAAGTTTCAGGTATCAATAAAACCCACTCAGATTGGACTCTCCATTGACTTGGAATTTGCTAAGGAAAACTTAAACAAGATAGTTCAAGAATCGATGAAGAAAAATTTGTTCGTTTGGATTGACATGGAAGAAAGCACCCTTGTTGACAGGACAATTGCGTTATACAGATCACAAATTCATACAGGTCACGTTGGTCTCTGCATGCAGTCCTATTTGAAGAGAACAAAGAAGGATGTTGAAGAATTAACAAAAGATGGAGGAATTTTCAGACTAGTAAAAGGGGCGTATACAGAGGATGAGAGCATCGCTTTCAAGACCAAAGAAGAAATTAACCAAAGTTTTGTTGAGATAATGGAATATATGTATCAGAATGCAAAAATATTCACCATAGCAAGTCACGACGAACTTATTATTGAGAAATCAGTAGAATTAGGGAAGAAGTATGAAAAAGAGGTCTGGTATGCAATGCTTAACGGGATAAGAAATCAATACCTCATTGATTTGCAAAAAAGAGGTTATAAGGTTTTTGCGTATATTCCATTTGGAAAGAAATGGATCCAATATTCAGTTAGGAGAATGCAGGAAGCTGGCCATATGAGTCTTCTAATGAAATCTATGCTTCACGGCCAAAAAATTTAATCTAATGTCGAAGTCTAATTCGACAGATATATATATTATCGCTTAATCATTTTTAGTGAATATCGAAGAAAAGATTGCAGGAGAGATAGTTTTATCGGAAAATCCAAACGAGACCCTGAAAAAGTGGAGGGAGGAGTTTAATATACAGAAAAGCGAACTTGCAAAAGAAATGGGGGTAAGCCTTTCGATGATAAGTGATTACGAAAAGGGAAGAAGACAATCTCCGGGAATTGGAACAATCAAAAAATTTGTTGCGGCTATGATGGTTATTGAAAACAGGCACGGAGGCACCATCCTCAGGAGATATAAATCAGGGGTTCCGTACGAGGCAGTGATTGATATAAAAGATTATGATAGGGACGTAAATCTTAGAACGATAATAAACAAAATAAAAGGAAAGGAGGTATCAAATGCCAGAACGGACAGATATATCAGGGGATATACCATAGTCAATGGAGTTAAAGCAATCCTCACTTTCTCATACAGTGAATATAGTGTACTTTATGGATGGTCCAATGAAAGAGTGATATTTTTTACAGAGGTAAAAATGGGAAGAAGCCCAATGATTGCTATCAGGGTACATCCTCTAAAACCGGCAGCTGTGGTCTATGTAAATGCAGACAGAGTCGATGATCTGGCAATTAAAATTTCTGAGGTTGAAAATATTCCTCTTATAACTACTGAAATGAACACAGATGAGATTTCCAGGCAGATTTCATCAATAAAGTAGTTAATTTTGAAATATTTTGTTAATAATGTAATTTGGATCGTATTCCATTAAGTCTGTGTGTTTCTGCCCGATTCCAAGAAAATAAATCGGTTTAGATAGATTCAGTGTCAATGAGAATATTGATCCACCTCTGGCCTCTGTGTCTAGCTTATTCAGCACGATCCCATCGAATGAAATATCCTTCAGGAATGCCTTTGCCTGTTCCATGGCGTCGCTTGCAGCGATTGCATCCACAGTAAGCAAAGTCAAATCTGGGTTCGCAACTCTCTTTATCTTTTTCATTTCATCCATTAGATTCCTGTTTGTTTGCATTCGACCAGCTGTGTCAATGATGACATAGTCTAAGTTCCTTGCATTAGCATGACCGATTGCATCGAAAGCAACAGCAGATGAGTCACTTCCTGCCTCCTGATGAATTACTCTTATCCTGAGTTCCTCCCCATGATAAAGAATCTGGTCTATGGCTCCTGCCCTGAAAGTGTCTGATGCAGCTATAACCGCTGACTTTCCATTCTTCTTCAGGTAATACGCAAGTTTGGCAACTGTAGTTGTTTTCCCAGTTCCATTTATCCCCACAAACATTATCACAAAAGGCTTCTTATTTACTTCCAGAACATTCTTGGCCGGCTTGACCTTCACAAGCACGCTGGTCATAATGGCCTTCATGGAGTTGATTCCCTCTTCTCTGGTAATTCTTTTTCTCTGCTGAAAGTTTGCCTCAAACCTATTCAGGATCTCTTCAGCTGCATCCATGGAAATGTCAGATTCAAGGAAAATCTCAAGATATTCTTCCCGGAATCTGCTTACTTCTATCTCACCGTTATTCCCCTTGAAGATGCCTGCAATCCTGTCTTTAAGAGACATCCTTATCTTCTTTCCTGCCAAGAGACCTCAGGAGCAAATCATATCTTCTAATAGCATCTGCCCTCTGGTTGTTAAGTGTTTGAATTCCCTTGCTCACATCTTCCACCTGGGCCTTAATTCTTTCCACTGTCTTTTGACTGTCTTCTTCAATGAACACATCTGAACCTATGGCTACCATAACATTTTTGGAAGTTTCCACTTTTCCCTTTACAAAAATGCCTCCCCCGAGTGAAATCAGAGTTTCCGATGATTCTGGTATTTCCTTAGACTGCAAAACTGCCAGAGCCTTTCCGAACTCCTCCAGTCCCTGAGTCATAACACTGATCTGTTTTTCTGTTGAACTAACATACGATTCTAGAAAAGCCAACTCTTCCCTTACAGCATTTTCATTGTTTCCATCTTCCATTACTTCACTTCCTGAAATTTTTGCCTGCTCTTTTTGAGAGCTTCTAATACGGGCATCGGTTCACCTGATAAATAACTTATCAGCGCTCCACCTCCAGTCGAAATATGGTCTATTTTGTGCGTCAACCCTAATATCTCCAGAGCCGAAATCGTGTGCCCTCCTCCAGCAAGTGTGACCGCTCCTGAATTTGATATTTCCCTCAGGATTTCGTATGTACCGGTGGAATATTCGCTGATTTCATACATCCCCATTGGCCCATTTACAAAGATATTTCCTGCATTTTTTATTTCTTTGGAGAACTTTGCTATGGTATCAGGTCCAATATCCGCGATAATTTGATCATCCGGTACCTCTTCATTTTTCTCTATCCTCCTCTGGGATGGATTAAGTATGAAGTCCGTGGGAGTGATTATGAAATTCTTTCCCTGATCCACTATATCTTTGCAGATTTTCAGATATGCCTCATAGTTCCTATTGTTATGTTTAATGAAATCTTCATTCTTTCTTCCTATTTTCTTTCCCGTAGCCCATAGAAAAGCGTTGGCTACAACACCTCCAACGAGCACTTTAGAAACTATATTTCTCATTTGGAAGGATCGGGCTACTGAAATTGAGTCTTCTATTTTTGCCCCTGCTAATATTGCTATACTTTTTTTCTTATCGCTTTTAAGAAATCTTTCAATCGCTTCTGTTTCTGTCTGTATCAGAAGCCCAGCTATATTTGGTATCTTATTGGTGAAACCGGTTAATGACGTCTGTCCTCTGTGGATGGCAGGAAATGCATCATTAATGAAAAAATCAGCAACCGAAGATAATCCTCTGACAAGATTGCTCTCTTCCATTGACTCATTGTCGACCGAGTCCAGAACAACGTCCTCTGAAAAAAACCTTGTATTCTCCAGCATAAGTATATCTCCCTTATTCATTTTCTTAATTTCTTGAATTGCAGAGGGGCCAAAAAGGGAATCACAGAAACGAACTCTTCTACCAATAATCCGTTCCATTCTCTTCGCGTGTCCCTCGAGCGAGATATAATCCGATTTTCCTGGTCTGCTTTGGTGGGCTAGGATTACCACTTTGGAATTCTTCAATCTGTCCAGTGTTGAAATGTGGGACCGAAATCTTGAATCCCCCATGATCTCTCCTGTTACTGGATGAATTGGTGAATTAATGTCCAGCCTCAAAATTACAGTTTTGTCTGTCAAATCAAAATCATCCATGGTGAAGTACCCTCTTATTTCATCTGGCATTGCAAGGGAGATTTTCTTAGGACTTAAATTAATTATGTGTGTTTATATCGATCTTAGAGTTTTCTTCCCACCGTGTAGATACATTTTATTTAAAACTTTGTTTACTGTCGTTTTAATTGACAAAAATCTCATACACTACGTGGTGTTTGAAGTATGCTAAAATAAAATTCCTAAATATTATATTGGAGAATATCAGCAAAAAAAATATATATGTAAATATTTAAAACAAGATTTTATAATAATAAGCAATTTACCGGCATGGTACATGAAATAAGTTCCGGTATTATCATATTCCGACGCATGAGAGAAGTTCAGTTTCTCTTCCTCATGAAAAAGGATGGATACCTAGATTTTTCAAAAGGTCATATCGAAAAGGGTGAAAATAAATACACGGCTGCTCTAAGAGAGACAAAGGAAGAATGCGGAATAACCTGTAAGATAATAAAGGGGTTTGAAGTTGCAACCGACTATTACTTCTACTTTGACAGCAAAAATATCCACAAGGAGGTCATATTGTTCTTGAGTGAAGTCAGTTCCTCTACAAAAGTTATAACTTCTGAAGAACATCAGGCATATGTGTGGTTAAATTTTGAGGATGCGATGCTCTATCTGAAACATGAAAATCAGAAGGAGATCATAAGGAAAGCTTTAAAATATATTGAGGAAAAATTATATCCCCAAACTCAAACTGCAGCGTCCTGAACTATTTATTTTTTCTATTCTTTGACCAGGTTGATATTGCTTTTATCTCGAGAACTACGTCGGCAATCAGGATTAGGATTATAATGAGGTCAAATAGGTAAAGTCCCTGGAAGAGAGGAGTGTTTAGGATATTTAATTGCTGAATAGTTCCATTGGCACTATAAGAGATATAATAGTTCACAATTGAATTAAATGTGAATGCCAGACTTTTGTTCAACTGGGAGACTTTCATTTCGTGACCGAGCGAAAGTTCTGCAGTGTTGTTGTTGGTGTATGTTAAAATCGGCGGTGGGACAACGTAAATTCCCCCATTGGGTGTGGAAATTGTGAAATTCAAATCCATAGTGCTCCCGGATGGGAGTGACGCGTTAGTAATGATGTCTTTTCCTTTCAGTGTAATAACGTTTGCAGGATAGAGGTTTTGAATAAGAGACTCGTTTAGTTTTAAATTTTTAAGGGTTTCATTATCTGTATTTTTTACCTGTATATTTATAAAATGTTCATTCTTCCCTAACAACCCAGTTCTTTCATTCCACGAAAGATTGGCAGGAAATGTGTTATTGCTGATGTAATCAACTTTTGAAGTTTGTATGGTTCCAGAAACCTGAGTAAAGTTTAGATTACTTCCGAAGTTCAAGTAGGTTAGATTTCTGCTCTCCGATGAATATATGTGATACACGACTGTTGGTTTTGCACTGATCATTTCAGGTATAGCGGAAATTATAAGGCTTGGATTGTCTGTGTTGAAAGACAGTGTTGTGTTGGAGTCAAGTATTCTACTTAACCCAATTTTATGAATCGAGCTTGAAGAGGTAAAAACGTTGCTTTGTTCAAAGACGGATAGGGTGAAAGATGCCTGCCCAGAGAACGACTTGCCCAGGAAATTAGATCCTGCTATTGCGGAGACTAGGGGGAAATTGTTTAAGAAAGCACTGGCAAACAGATATGAATTTGCGTTTTTCAATCCAGTGTTCGTTATATGATTCAGGGATTCGTTCTTATAAAGGTCAAAATTTTGGTGGTCTCCTAGAAGAAGCGGATAGGAATTTTCCATGTTTGTACTGAACTGGCTGGGATTTAGTAAAAAGCCAACAATGAATAAACTCATTGGATTTGATGAGCTTTGAGTCAGGACACCATTTGGAATATTTATACTCATGAGTATGTTTTGATTGGCACCTCCTATGGTTGAAATAAAATTTGTATCGCTTGAAATAACCTTATTTTTCGTTTTTGTTACATTACCTACTGTTAATGTTATTATAAGACCTCCCTCTGCGTACGAAGCAATTTGGAGTGGTAAAGATTGTGAAATATTGTACCCTGTATTTATGGGAAAAGTCGAGATTCCATCTATCAACTGAGTGAGGTTGCATGAATATTCCAAAAAGGTTAGGGAACCAGAGGGAAAGAGTTTAGAATACTTCGAAGCCGGGCTGGTAGAGTTCCCATATGCCCCGAATACTGTGTATAGATTCCCACTCGGACTCACAAAGCCACCAGCGATTGAACAGGAAGCAAGTTGGGTATTGTTAGATAATGAATATCCCAAGTTTGACATTGATGTAAACAGATTGCCACTTTTAAGCCGGTAATCGCTGGTTTTTTGTACAGGGCTCATAACACCCGAAGAGTGTAATGGGATGGAAAAGGATGAGAAAACAATGGCAAGTATTACCAGAGCTATTATTGCTACTTCCACAATATTCTTTCCATCTTTTACCTCTAAAGGTCTTGATTTCTTAGTCTTCTTCCCGTTTATGAGCCTGCCTAATAATCCTCCCGTCAATGTAGCAAAAGTGAGCACTATTGCAAAATCTACTATTCCATAAATTATAAATTCCCGTGTAATTGCAGGAATGATACTGCTTATGTAACCCGTAATATTGGAGGTCGAAATTCCACTGGTCGAAATCGAACTAAAAACTGAGAGAAGTCTGCCTATGAGTGGTTCGCCGAATATCTGCTGAAGGCTAGCTGTGGGTGGAGCAATCGGAAAGGAGCCTGGAGAATAATTTGTTAGGCTCTGCGAGGTGGTTAACTTTGTAGAAATTGTCTTTATCGTGGAAAAATTGCCTAAAATCATACTTACGCTGGCAATTCCGGTGATGGAAAGAATTGATCCATAAATAGTGAGAGTTGAGACAAAAGCCTTTCTCCCCTTCCTGGCACCCAGCCCGATCAATATTCCTACTATGATGTAAACTGGGATCAAAAAAGTATTTCGTAGTGGGTTTCCCAATAAAAATAGGAGATTTCCCATAACCAGTATTAACGCACCACCAAAGTATGGTTCAAGCCATCCGATAAGAGGGTAAAAACTGAGAGATAAGTAATAGTATGATAAAGCTAAAATGGCGACTGTTCCTATTAAATATGCTGAAAGTTTACCCATTGGGAAGGCATATAAACTGTGGTTAAAAACTTTCTATAACATTCTATCTATATTTAACGACTTTTCAGGCAGTCCTTGAAAACAAACAGTAATTTTACCACTTGCTTATTCATTCCGTATAATTTATTGGATTTCAGTATCTGAACGATTCTCTGGAATTTCTGAAAACAGTTCCAGACAAATCTGTTACGTTGACCGTGACTTGGCCTCCATATAACATAGGAAAAGTGTATGAGGAGAGGGTAAAGTTCCATGAGTACCTAGGATACCAAGGAAAGGTTGCGAAGGAATGCACTCGTATCCTCAGAGATGACGGGAACATAGCGTGGGAGTTCGGAAACTATGTATACAACAGGGAGATCTTCCCCCTAGACTATTTCTTCTACAGGATATTCAAAGAGGATAACAATTTGAAGATGCGAAACCGTATTATTTGGCGCATCGGGCATGGACTCCATGCTTCACTGAGATTCTCAGGCCGTTATGAAACAATTTCGTGGTACACCAAGTCGGATAATTACACCTTCAATCTTGATCCTGTAAGGATACCGCAGAAGTATCCTGGAAAGACACATTACCGTGGGAAAAATTACGGAAAGCCTTCCGGGAATCCTTTAGGAAAGAATCCTGAGGATGTCTGGGAGATGGTACTGCAGGATTGGGAAGCGGAAATGTGGGAAATTCCAAACGTGAAATCAAATCATTCGGAATATACGAGTCATCCAGCACAATTTCCGATCGAACTTGTTCAATGTCTAGTTCTTGCATTGTCTAATGAGGGGGATACAGTACTTGATTCATTTGGGGGAGTTGGTTCATCCGGTCTGGCAGCCCTGTTACTCAACGGGAGGGCCATAAGCGTAGAAAAAGATGAAGGATATATCGATAAGACTCTGGAAAGAGTCATGGCTATGGCTAATGGAACTCTGGAGATAAGAAGACTTGGAACCAGAGTATGCGTACCAACTGGCAGGGAGAAAAATGGAAAAGAGTGCATTGAGCATCACTTTGCCCAAGAATTGGAGGAGATATATCAGGTGATATCAAGCGTAAATCTTGAGGAATACAGAACCAAGGTCAGCAAAGAGAAGACCATGTCCGGAGAGATGCTTTACAGCCCACCTTGCCTGAACAAAGTTTACAAGGAAACGTTTAACTCACTTGGCTGGCGTGAATTTCGAATAAAGCTTCCTTTCGGTAACGGAGCGTTCAGAGAGATGGACTTTGTGAAGAATAGATTAGGTGTTGTGGTTCAGTTCGGAAAGTGTGCGTTCATTGCATACAACGTGTCTGCAAAGATGACAATATTCAACAATCACAATATAATTGATGCTGGGGTTGAAATAGTCCCAATGAAGCGCATGGCGGATCAGATGTCCACTGGTGTGTCTTACTTTGAGCAGATTAAGTGGGATTTGGAGAACATAGGAGTAGCAGATATAGATATACCTGTGATTGTGATGGGGATAGACGAATGAGTGAAATTCCAAGATGGATTGGGTTTGCAGCATTTTTAATTCTAATATGGTGGATCTTAACGGGTTATTTCCATAATGAAGTTATCTATGCCTATTCAAGTACAAATCTTCCAAATGCGATGATAATAGTTGACTCCATATTTTTCGGAGCTATTTTTGTGATGATTACTGTTTTCATTTCAATTGAAGGGATGACCTCAGGCGCCGAATATATAAGAAATGTTATAAGAACGTTATTTAATATTTCTGGTGCAGTTACTCTCCTTATTATTGCAAACTTATCATCATACTTCGTCTCTGGTATATTAAAGGCTATTGCCATCTATTATCAGATATGGACACTGCCGGCGTTTATTTTGTTATTTTACATTGAACTATTAAAAATTCAAGTGAGAAATCCTGAATAATAAAATGAAGATTCTAATAACTACACACTAAAAGTAGTAGAATGATCCTTTCGGTACGAATTTTATTCATTTCTGAACATTCTATCAGGAAGATGATTAATCCTGAAAAGCCAGATAAAGAAATTCCTTCACTACGGACATCCCAATTCTTGCCTCATCAGTAGTAGTATCGGTTCCCTTGAAATGTGCCGCAGGTAATCTCAGTTTGTTTAAAGCCTCAAGTTTATTCATCAATCCTGCAGCAACAATATTCTTGTTTTTAATCTTTGAGATTAGACGTCCAAAAGTAACGTTATCAAAAGACTCATCCCATGCATTCTTCTTCGTCAAGTGTATTTTGATCACTCCTTCAAGTATACTCGTTGATAATGTAACTGCAGATTTGGAGAGATTATATCTGATGCACTTATTCAGTTCGTCAATTGCTGATAGTATATACTTTCCACTATCTTCTGAATTTACTTTATCCAAAATACTTTTAGGTATGTTAAGTTCTTTCAAATCCTTTAAAAGCTGTGTATGAAGTGTAACATCTTTCTGATAAGGTTTGTTTGGCATTACTCTTTCGGACCATACTGCCTCATAAAGTATTGATTCTATTTCCTTAAAAGAGTGGAAGTCATATGTATCGTTATTAAAACCCGTTGCAAGTGTGTCCCAAGCATAGGAACCATCTGGACCAGTTGTTCCTGTGAAATTTTTCGATGACGGAAGCACAGCATTTCGATTGAAAGCTTCTACCTGTGCGCCAGCAACCGGATTTCCGTTTTCCAGAAATATCATCACTTCGTATTTTGTATATCCCATCTATCTCACCCGCTCCATAAATTGCGAAACATAGAACTTGTTAACCATATCAACCAACACCCATATTCCTCAAAAGACTTTCTATATCCTCTAGCAAACTTGCCACATCCCCACCAATCCTGCAAGGCCGTAAACCCCCATCAAGAGGCGGTCCAGAACCTTTCCCATTGATTTCAACCAGATTTAATTCTTCCAGCTTCTCCAATTCTCCTCGAACTTCAGGGTACTTTTCGATTGCTTTTGAATACGCGATCTCTTTGCTTTTCAAGAGATCGATAAGCAATCTCTGAGTTCCAGAAAGGAATTGATAAGGGGGGAAGTTTTCCTTCAGCGGCCAGTTCGGCGTTGAGGAGGTTTTCAGCAACGGTTTTTCCCTTTCCAGTTATTGAAATTGTATAAATTTTTAGAACGCCTTTATTTGAAGTCTTTACCAAATATCCACTATTTTCCAACGCATCTATAAGATTGTCTAATGCTTGGTGACTCTTTACAATATTATAAAAATCCGATTTTTTAAGAGGAGACTTTTTGTAAAGCTCAATCACAACAGATTTAGCATATTTAAAATCAAGCGGGTCCATTTATAAATCTAATATTCCAATTGTACATTTACATTTTGTTAAGGGCAATTGGTAAAACAACCAATAGGTGAAAACTTGAAGTTGATTTTGAGGGTGAAAAATAATGGAAGGTGCCAAATTCCAATCGAGGTAAGGAATAATTTTAACATTTCTGAAGGTTCTGATCTTGTCATAGATTTACTCTAAATAGTAGATAGGGACAAAATTACGAAGCTTTCTAATTCCGATGAGGCAGCTTAGATGGATTCCCATTTTTTGAAAACTTAGGGGAGGGTATCTCCGAGGGAAACAAGCAGCCCCATTGTGCTGCCAAAAAACAGTGGAAAACAGGAGCTCATTCAAAACGACACAGTAATGACAAGCTCCTGCACCCAAAAGCGGGTAATATGTATGTATGGAAGGAACATAAATACATGGTTTGGGAAAACTGGCCATAATTCCCAAGGCATAAAAGGAACGGCTAAGAGCTTGCTATTGAGCCTCAGGAACGAGGGTGTCGCTGCAACACTAAAAGCAGCAATAAGAGGGGAAACAGCATGGATACAGAAACAGTAACTTGGAGAAACAGGATCTCACTTCACAGGCAGAAACAGGGCTTAAGGAATGAAAACGAATCAATCACGGGGAAAATCATGCCAGAAGTAAGGACCTTCTACAAGGAAGTAAAGGATCTAAGGGGAGATATCGAACCGTATGAGGGTGAGGAAAATCTGATTGATCGCTTCAACGAATGGCTTGAGACATTTACCAAAAGAATGGGACTGGAATCAGATTTCATGGATGCGGTCATGAATCCAGGCACCGGCATTGACAGGGCTTTTCACTCTCTTAAGATTGCTGGAACATATCGGGAAATCGGCATTTTGATGGTTGAATGGAACATGAAAGAGCGTGATAACCATTTCCTTAAGTCCATCAGGCACATAGACATGACAAAAACTGTGGAAGGCGTCGGGATATGGAACTAATCGCAAATTGTCCTAATACTATTTTTAGCTTTTTTCATATACTTATATATAAGATAAGAGTTCGTTAATGCATGGATAAAAAACTATATATAAGAGAAAATGAGGAAATCAAGAAAGTCCTTAAGGCATTAAAAATGGAATTTTTTGATTTAAAGGGAATAAATAAAAATGACGAAGACAATCATTCTTTTTTATTTGAATTTGTACCTGTCGAACTGCCGCAAACAGCAAAATATGAAACCATAAATGCTTTTAAAACCGTGTTAGAGGGTGCGTGTGCACTAACCGATGGAACAAACTCAGAAAGAACAAAGGTTAGCGTGATTGAACTAGATGTTGATGAAGGAACCATCGAAAGTCATAGTTATATTATAACTCCAATAGAATTCAGTAATGGATTCTATAGTTTTACTCCCACGTTTTATTCATATTTTTTTGTTAGGTCCGCAACTTCATCAAAGAAGAATACTTATCAAGGCACTGGAACTGAAATACAGAAAGAAATACAACTTTTGATTGACAATAGAATACCGATTGTGCGACAGAAGTTCCTTCGTCTTAACTCCATTAAAAGTGTTGAGGGCCTATTTTACGAATTGGGACCACTGGTTAGAATTTATTTTCCGCATTTTGAAGTTTACTCAAGAGATCTTAATGTGGATGATAGGTTTATGGATTGAATTACCCATAATATTGGGGTAAAATGTATTCGTTTTTGATGAAAACAAGTTTAAAATTATCAATCCTGAACATTGGAATTACGACGAATTATTACGGGGCATACTCCCAAATCAGATTAAGATCAATTCACCGCATGTCCTAAACATAAGAGCCTATATTGGGACATACAAAAAAGGTAATAAGAATCCCAACATAACTTTGGTACTCAAATTCTGGAATTACGTCCATGATCTTGTCCAGCATGACCATAGATTCCATTGGCAATTGAATGGTTCGCTATTTTAATTTTTTATCAGTCATGATTTGCGAGTTAAGATATCCGTACTAGAATTTCCAACTCCATTTTTCTAATGCTTTTTGACATAATTCATTACTCCTTTCATCTATCTCGTTAAAAGACCACATATCAAGACTGGCCAAATCGCTAGTTGATGCGAATTCGGATTTCATATAGTCCATTTTTTTAACTTCAAACAATTTGTTGGAGTCTCTCGCATTCCACTCATTTTTTATGATAGCTAAATTGCCTATTCGGTTCAAGTATTCTTCCCATATTGACTTAATCTCTTCGTTGTTTTTTCCAGTTTTTAGGCCTAAATAGGAGTACCACTCGGGGCTAAGGGTTTGTGGCATAATGTGTTCAGTTTGAATTACACTTAGGTCTGGAATGGTCTCGCCTGTAGGATCAGATAATTTCCAAAGTATATATTTGCTTCTTAATTCAGAAGGCTTTAAGGATCGAGTTTTAAAACTCCTTTCAAAGGAGATATTGTCTGCTTCAAGCTTGAGTTCTTTTGTAAACCTTTCGTTAACTAGATTTACTAAGTTATTCAGATTACTCTCACTGATCTCATTTGAGAGTTCATTGTAAATTTGATCAAGTTTTGAAGTAGTTTTTCCGCAGATTCCCCACCTGATGTGAAACGTTTCAACCATTCGCAGAACTTCTATAATTTGTGGTTTTTGGCATTTTCCTTCTTCCAAAAAGGCGAATAATTTCATCAGAAGGATATAGCTTGGTCCAACCTCAACCATGGCAAGATTTGAAAGTGCATTGTTTACTTTTTCATCTCCGAAACTTTCACTGATTATCTTTTCGTAAATTGAAGCTTTGTAATTGATATCCTTCACAAATTCAACAAGATCACCTACCTCAAGATCTTGTACCTTTGTCTTAATTGTTTCATAAAGTCTAGTTTCCGTGATCTTTCCTTTGTAATTAGACATTGTATACCTTCTAAGAAACTGGACTGGGTCACTTTTCCCTAGCTTCTGATATATCTCGTTCCAATTTTCAATTGTTTGGTTGATAATTTCTTCTTTTGCGTTTTCAGAAGTCAGATGCATCAATATAAAATTCTTGATTAGGTCTATAGCTGATAATTCCAACCCGCGATCATTTAAAGTTTCAAACAATCTAAATGCGTTGACGTAGCTCATGGCATTTATGTGAATAAGGTATATATTGTCAAGCAATCTATCCATCAGATCAGAGTCGTAGGTTTGTTTTTTGAAAAATTTATAACAATCTGTAATCAGATTCTCTTGCGCATTCTTCTGGCGTTTTAATATTTTAACGAAGGCGATATTATCACGAAGTCCAAGAGTAATCTTCGGAATCGATATTGGTTCATTTCGTTCGAATTCCTTAGAAAATAAAAATGTTTCATCTATGTAATTAGCCTTTTTCTCATTACCTTTCTCTAGTTCTAAATCCCTGATCGCGGAAAACCAAATTAAAAGTGTAGTTAGTCTTTGCTGGCCGTCAACCACTTCAAAATAGTTTACTCCAGCATGATGTTTACCTTGCGGCACAACAACAATTGAACCAAGAAAAAGTTCTTGGTCATTCAGACCTTTCACATCATCGATTAGGTCTTGCCATTGTTCTTCTTTCCATGCGTATGGTCTTTGATACAAAGGTACTTTATACGCGGTCTGGGCAGGCATAAGTAACGTTCTAATACTCATATCTGTGGGATCAATGAATGACATTATTTAGACACCAGCAAGTATAAACGTAATTGGTTAAATAGGTTTTCCCTACGCTTTCTTTTGGTCGGTTAGGTATTATAATGATAAGCGTATCTAATTTTGATCGTTACAAGACAACCGCGGAAATAAACGATCAACAGCATAACAAAGAGAACGCGTCATTAGTTTCAGGGGATAATATTTGATTTATCACCGAGAAAAGGCGCAGTTTACATATTCATCAACTTCCCGTCACTAATGGAAATGAATAAAAAAGAATTTCGGATGAGGATATTCTTAAACAATATGCAAATCTTTCGCGAAAGAAAATTAGGGGACTATTCCCCTCTGGAAAAAATGGCACAACCATAGTCATTGGAACAATATTTGTTAGCTTAAATGGGGAACCAGTTTTGAGTCAGGCAACACTTTTCGTTAACTCTCTAAAAAAGTATGATGCATTTGGCACACTCAAGAATATAAGAAAGGACTTCAAAACTAAACTTTTTGAGACTTTTCTCAAAGAGAGTAAAGAAAAAAACAAACTTGGTCAATATCTCACGCCTCGTAAAGTTGTAAAAGCCATTGTGAACATGGCAGGCGCCGACAAGTTACCAGATGGAACAAAAATTTGCGATCCGTTCTGCGGGTAGGAGGATTTATAGCGGAGTCTATTCAGAATCCAATTAGAAAGAGAGGCTTTGTGCCTAAAGATGAAAAAATTTCAGCGATTATAGTATACAAGGAATATGATAAAAGCACTGATGAAGAAGAGGAAAGAACAATAATACTAGCAAAAGCTAACTTCATCGTGTATCTTTCAAACATTATAGAGAAGAATCCTACCCTAACAGATGAGTATTCAAGAGTAGTGAGTGGATATCTTTAATCTGTTTCAGGATGAAAACCTTTGCACGTTTAAAAGTATCATAAAAAATGAGACATAAAAATTTAATCTTTATCAGCAATTCACTGAAGAAATTTCTTTCTTGTCATGTTAAAATTATGTATGTTTCGCTATATATTATCTTGCACTATATGGAAAAGTATACATTTCTCTTGGCAAATATATTTAAACCATCTATAATATATTTCAATCCGAAATATCTGTTAATGACTACGATACAGGATTCAAAATAGAGGATATAAGTGTAAAAAGACTAAAGGTAATTTCCCGCATCCTTATTGATAAATTAAACAGTGTTTCCATATTTTTCGTAAAAGAAGAAACCATGGGCAAACATTGCAGCAGTACATGCTTGTGAAGATTGTGCTGTGCTGAAATTATGCACGGTTATGAAATGGAATCAATGGAAGATAGGCATCATTATCCAAGTGATGAAAAGATTAGATCTTTGATGGATAGGATTGGAGGGTATATGGATAAAAGCATTGCAACTGGCTGTTATATTTCTCAAGGAGATGAAATATGTGATGAGTCGCACATCCTGATATGCTAGGAAAGGATCAAGAACAGGACAGAAAAACAATTCAAAAATCTTCTATTGGAGACAATCCTTCATGAACTATCACATGCATATTTTTCAAGTGGACACGGCTTGAAAGACTTAAGTACACACATAATCGAAGAGACATTTTGTAAAGCCTATGCTTTTTCGAAATTTGACGATAGTGGTGATCTGTATGAGATAATGTCTGATAAATGGAGACCTCCAGAATATACTGCTTTCAAATTTTGGATGGAGATTTTAAGACTTGTTCCTTTTTCGTATTAATGATTGAGCGAAAAGCTAAAGATTATTTTAGTTTCAGAAATATGATGGAGCTAGGATTTTATCGTTTGAATTTTATGTATAATGATTTGGAAATGAAAAGAGTTGCAGTAACAATTCTGAGATTTTCCTGAGCATTTCGACAGGACTGGAGTAAGTTTACTGACAATGAGATTTCTCATTGGAAATATAAGTTTCATCTCACATTATAATACAATAAGTATTCGGTTCTTTTGCCCCGCAAGTTGGTGAAACAGTTATAAGGGTAAGTAACATGATAATCAGGATGTTCAATGAAGAGACTCTTACTTCCTCTGATTTCAGCGGTAAGAAAATAACCTATGCAAAGGCAGACTCTTATAGAAGGGAAAGAGTGATGAGACAGTGATAAATTGTTGATTTATCACTATTCTTCAACGAATTATTGATCGATTTGATATTTATTGCAATAGATCGGCGAGGATTGGGTGGATATTAGAAAAACTCACATGAAAGTACGAAGAACTGTAATTAATTATTGTCATGATTAGTAATAATGTTTATATCATTCTTATACTTCATAACTTATGGAAAACATAACACTAACACCTGAACAGGTTAAGACTTTCAGGAAATTTAGTGATAATTTTGAAAGTTATAACCGCATGTATAACGATATAAAGTCTCACGTTGGAGAATACGTATCAATTTCAGAAGGGAAGATCTTGGAATATGCCAAAACAAGAGAGAAACTGGTAAACAAATACAAAGATGTTCCTGGAGTTTTTATTGAAATGATTACTGACAGCAATTTATATTGGATTCTCTAATTTTATGTCCAAAATACTCTTAAGATGGGATGTAAGCAAGAACCTTTTTTCACTACCAGTTCATTTGCAGATAAGGCAGAGCGCGATGATGGAACCTATTGCAACGTCTTACTGTGATGTAAAGATGTACTTGGACACGGGATCTTCATTAACATCCATTAATGAGAAAGTCGCGACTGACTTAGGAATAAATCTTCATGGTCTTGATACTCAAAGCATTGGTGGAATAGGTGCCATTAAGAATACACCTATTTTTAGAAACGTGTCTCTTTACTTTTTGCTTGAAGGTGGGACCCCCCACGGCGTTACATTAGAAAAAATTGCCATTCATCCGGACAAGATATCGGATGTAAAACATAAGAATGATAAAAATCTCAAGCGCAAAGTCACAACTAGTTTTGAAATGGTATCTCTTTTTGGAATAGATGCTCTCGAGAAGATCGGAGGGGAACTTGTAATCAATGCTAAAAATAAAAGTGGATATATTGATTTGAACCCTGTACATTAAAGATATTGACTCATTGGGCCTAAGGATCCTTGTTCTCATTTCGGTGAGGTTAGGTTTGGGCATTTCAGTTTTAGGATCCATGTGCTCTATAACGATGGGTCCCATGTTTAGTTTAAGTTTAATTGGACTTAAACTTTTTTGATCCAAATCAATGAGAACTCCTCATCATTCTCTCGAAAATATACCTAAAAGGTTTAAGTCCTAGAGTAAGAGTTAAACCTAGGTTTCATTAATACCCAATAGCGTTTAAACCGATAACTGGAAAATCTAAAATATAATATCAATCCAAATTATATAGCAACATGGATGAATCTAAAGAGTATTTAGAATGGATTCACGAATCTGAATCTGATCTTTTGGACTTTGAAACACACTATGAACGAAAAGAATACCATAGAAGTCTATATTTCCTTCAGCAAGCATGCGAAAAGTTGGCCAAGGCAACATTATTAAAAATAAAACTTTCTTCAAATTCACAAATTGGACTGTTTTTAAAAAAATTTGGCATACCAATATTGACATCAAAAAGCTATACACACAATTGGAGAAAAAATTTGCTAGTTCAACTTGAAGACTTCACCAATAATTACTCATTCATATTCAATGATGTAAAAGTCCCTTTTTTTGGTGACATAAAAACTTTTTTCCAAAAGGCCAAGAAAATGCAAGACAATCGGAATCCATCAAAAGATGAAATGTATGAAATCATGATGTTTTGCGAGAAAATGTTTGAAATTAAAGAAACAAAAGAATTTACAGATGAACTTGAATCGAAACTAAAACCTTTAATACCTTTTTTTAGTACGATGAGTAATCTTGGTTCACATATACAAGAGTCTGATGATACAATTAAAACACTAATGGATCTAATATCAAGTGCGTTTCCCCTTGTCGTTTTAATGATGTTAAGTACCTTGTTAACCCCATTTGAAGAATCTCGATATCCCAATAATACAAACATAGACACTTTTATTCCGTATTTGGAAGATATCCGCAATATATTAGAACGATGTAAACTGAAAATAACGAATGAGTAAAAGAATGCAAGAATTAATTCTTGTTACTCCAGTAACATAAAATAAAAACCTCAAACTAATGCGATCAGTATATAGACCTCGTGAAAAGCACGGACGGGATGAGTATCTGGAATTAAATTACTGCATTACCTAAAATTTTAAATTTAGCGATTAAAACCTCTAATTTTCTTATTCTCTGGGACACATTCATTATCCGCCATTCTTGGAGGGCTGTTAATGGCTTTCTAAATTAGCGGTGAATATTAATAATCACTTAATTTGCATAGAAAAGTGGAAATCTCTCGATTTAAACTAGTAAAGAAAATGGAAATTGTTATTTTCAGATGAGGCCAAAAGCGTATGCGAGTAAAAGGGCCCCGCTAGCCATCATGATATATGAAATGGCAAGGTTAAATTTACTTCTTTTGTCTCTTCTGTAGGTTCTGTACACAGTCATCAATCTCATTTTTCTATATATTATTTTCTCCCTTTTCTTCTTCGTGCAGATATATGGCAACTCCTCCGCTGAATAATGCAACCCCAATCCATATGACTCCTGCCATTAATTTGGTGAAGCCAAACAGATCTATTTTACCATTCGTAGCTGGTATGGAGAATACTTCAAATGCTGCAAGCAGGGAGAGGAGAGAAAGACTCCCAAGGACATGCTTCAGTTTCACGTGGAATCCATATGACGTCCTGCTCATGCTGCCCTTTTTAAAGCTTCAAATATTATAAGAGACGAATTTTTTTCCTATCAGGGGGTTTCTGATAACCCCTCCAACTCTGAAATATCCGAAATTAAAACCAATGAATCTGGCACAACTGCCTTCACTTCATCATAGTGCAAATTACTCTCCCCATCAGGAGACTTTACATAACTTCCATTTAATTTTATTAACCCAGATTTTTCAATATCAAAACCTAGACCTTCCAAAACTTCCTTCTTCCCTATTCCAGACACTGATAACCAAACTGTTTCGTTTCCCGTTATAACCACCTTATTGTCTTAAAGTTATTCCTATTGTCTCCCATATGCCTGACATCTCTATATTATTCTCAATCAACTTAAACGTTTTCTTTAATATAGTTTAAAATTAGCCCAACAGCATACATTAAACCTAATGCCCCCCCATAATCATGAAAGCATAACCCACATCAGTTGAAGATTTAACTTTCTCTTATTTGAATGCATAATAATATCAATGGATTGTTGCTATTTATTCTTTTCTTCCTCATCAAGCACTTCAGCTATTCAACCAAGAAAATGTTTCATCTTCAGGTGGAATTATAGGACAAGCTGCTCATGCTAAAGCTTTCATTTTCACCCTTGATTTTCTACCATTTTAATTTCCTCTTTTTAGTCTTCTAAATTTTTTTTCCTTAAATTTCCATGTATCCTGATCTCCTTGCTTTTACCACCACGATATTCTCGCTAGGGCGTTGAGTATATCCTTCTGTTTCCTTGTTCTCTCCAGTTCCCTCAGAATGCCATTCTGATCCTCGATCATATGCAACTTCTCCAGTTCAAGGAGCATCCTCTCCACTGAGTATTTATCATTAAGGTGCGATGATTGAATTCCCCTCAGCAATCCCGATCTTATTATGAGCGATACAAAGAAGACGAACAGCACTCCCCAGATGGTGGATTCTTTGTTATCTCCCAATGGAAATATGTCCATATCCGTCTTCAGCACCCTGAATACTTTCTCAATGGTATCACGTTGCCTGTGAATAGAAAGGCACTCCGACGAGGAATATTCCCTCCTGTAACCCAGCATGAATCGTGCCATTCTGTTCTCCGCAGCGGAGATGGCGTTGTCCCTTGCCTTCGTAACGATCCTTCCGTCCACAATGCTGTATGTGATGTACCTGCCATAGGAGTCCGCGACGTTCTCTATTACTGTACTAATGCTTTTGCTGACCTGGAGACTCTCGATCCGGGGACTCTTCCCCCTCAGTCTTTGATGGAAATCCGATCTCTCATCTGCTTCTCTCCTTGGATCGTGAAATAAATATCCCGTGAGATTGAGTTCTGCGACAATGGCCTCTCGATCTTTGATATCGCGAGGGAGAGCATACGGTAGCTCTCATCTTCCGTCAGGTATGATTTCAGCATGTCCATGGGCCAATGCCATCGACTATGTTCATGCGGGAAATGAATGGTCCGCTCAAATTTTTTACTGCAATAGTATATTCAGTTATAAGACTCGTAGAAGCTTTTAATAACTTCAATAAAATCTGATTATAGGGAATTGTGATGGAAATTGAAGTAAATGAAGAAATTTTTGCTGCTTTATTAAAAGACATTAAAAGATTAAAACCTAAGTCTAAAGAAATAAGGTTAGGTAGTAAATTTACTCTAATTTTCAGGTATTGCATGGTAGAAATAGGTGACACAATACGTGATGAGGTTCAACTCACAAAAATAGAAGATAACGTTAAGCCGGAAGATGTGAAATCTATAGTTTTTGATGTAAGAGGTTTAGACAGAGACTATATAACTCAAGTAAGCATAAGTAGAGAGGAAAATAAATTTATGGCTTATATTCTCCCAGATCGTGATGAAAAGGATTTAAAATCTCTATGGGTGAACCTCAACAGTGTCGAAGCATGAAAAATTTGTAATAAACGTTGAGAAGATCCCATACCTTAACGCCATCTTACTTGTTATATCCTTCGTTATATTCACTGGGTCTTTTTTTGAATCGGGAATAATTTTCAGAGGAATTTTTATAATAATTGATGCCATTGTACTATTATTAAGTGTTTTTATAACATTTTCTACTCATTATAGAAAGCTATTCATTGCTTATCCTCAGAAAATCGCCGATTTGGAAGATGATAAAAGAATAGAAATTTTTCCATATATAATGGAATCTAAGCGGGTAAAAACTTTTTATTTAAGTAAAATCAAACTCAAAGAATCCCACAATTATGAAATAGTTGATGTGTTTTACTTGGCAAGAAAACTTAATCTGGTTCAACCTTCGCAAGGAAAAAGTGAACAAGAAAAAGTATACGTGGTAAATGAAGTCTGTGACAATGATGCTAAATTTTTTGTTCAAATTCAAAACAACACAACTCAAGTAAATTCAAGATTTCTTGAGTTCACCATATATTATGGAAATGAAAAAGAGACAAAATTCTTCAATTTTATAGAGACTCATAGAATAGACTAATGAAATTTTAAGGGTTCCAAACTTCCACCAATATACGCATTCCCATTTATCCTCCTTTAAAGGACAGATTATATAAAAACAGTAAAGATCTCTATAGGGAACATTGAATAATTATTTACTCTAAAATATATTATTAAATCCCATACCTTAGTTTATAAATAAAGATTCCTAACTGGCTGTTCCGAAGTATCAGATTAGAACAAGTATATCTGCGCCGCGGGAGAGATTCGAACTCCCGATCCACAAGGGAACCAGATCTCAAGTCTGGCGCCGTACCACTGGGCCACCGCGGCATATGAAAATATCTATCAAGTAGAAATGTTTAAAAAAATTATCTTCTTAATCTACCATTGGCCCTAATTGAGGGTCTACTCTTTGCTGAGTTCTTTCTTCCTGTTCTCAGTCCCCTTCCCTTGTAGCCTGCCGAGGTTAGACCTCTGTAAACTCTCCCCTTATTTTGCGGCTCAGATATCCACGAAATTCTTTTGTCGTTGTATATCTGTGGTGATGACTTATCTACGAGTATAACTTCATAATATTTGTAGAATCCATCCTCACCAACGTAATATGAGTTCAGTACCTCCATGTTGGGGTATCGGTCTGCAGCCCTTTCTTCTGCTATCCATTGAATGCTCTTTTTCCTCGTAAGCTTGGAATAAGCCAATCTTCTTGGTCTCCTTCCTCCCATTATCTTTGGTCTGTTTGATCCTCCTTTTCTTACCCTTGACCTTACAACTGCGAATCCTGTTTTAGCTTTGTATCCTAAGGATCTGGCCCTGTCGAGTCTTGTAGGATATTCCACTCTTTCAACTGCTCCTCCATTTCTCCAGTCAATCATTCTCTGTCGCTGGAAAATAAGAATTTCGGATTTTTTTGGATTGTTCCATGTTTCAGCAATATTGCCATATAGATTTGAGCGATTTACCATTTCATTCTACCTTGAACTATGCTAGGTGATATTTAGCCATAATAAATAATTTTGTTGTTTTTGAATTACAATGGGACATAGGTGTTGTAATTGAGAACATTTATTAAAATTCTTAATATGACCACTTAATGAAATGCTCACCCATCAGGAAGAGATACGTTGCCATCCAATGCCAGAATGAAACAGAAGGGTATAGGATTTCAGGAGAACTTAAGAGAGTTTTCAGAGCTAAATTAAAATTTAAGGATACAGGATATATTATTGTTTTGACAGACCAATTTTTGAAGGAACAACTATGTCGGTTTGTCGAAAACCAGAGTAATGGATACAGAATTATTGGTGTTAGCGGCACCGTGAGGGGATGTAAAACCAAGCTTGGCAATTTAAGAGAGAAATATCTGGAAATCCCCAAATTCTAAGTCATCTGATTTGGAAACGTATTTCAGATTTTGTAAATTTCTATTTCTTTCATCTATTTGCTTATTGGCATATTCCAAAAAGAGTTTGGGGAAGTCGATCTTAAGTTTGCTCATAATTAAGAAAATTGATCTTAGGGCAAGAACATCTTCCCTTGACATGTGCAGGATTTCTGAAAGTGATCTTGCAACCTTCATTTTGGTTCCCCTATTCTTTTTGCTTTTACTCATCATAGTTAAATAATTGGAAAATCTAAAAGGAATGAACACCCCCCTTTTGGCTTCTATCTTTGTCCACATCAGGGCTTCAAGATCAGAAAGGTATGCCATCATCCTGAAATATAGAAATCTATGGGCCCTCCTGTCTGTAAGATCTATTTCAGATAAATATTCCATAGCCTCTATAATGGAAGAAAAATTTCTGGATTGGGTCGGAATATTTTGAGATATCCACAAAATCAATTGCTCTGGAGCTGTGTCAGATTCGTTTATCACATTCTTGACTTTTGAGTATTCATCACCGTGAAAGATGAGACGTAAAGTGTCAAAGATTATTGTGGTCGAATCCCTTGAATCTGTTGCACTTGGGTTAAGTGATTTTGAATAAATGTATGCCTCGCAGTCGTTGATTGCTGCCCTGATATCTGGTATATCGCTTGATATAATTTCTGTAATAATGCTTCTTTCAGGCCTGTATCCATTCCTTTGTGCATAATCAATTATTCTGTCTGCCAAGGTAGATAGTATATTCTTGTATTCCAAACCACCTTTTCTCTCAAATATTTTTTTAATTTCTACTGTCTCACAGTAGGATAAAATTGAGTTCACACTCGAACTTCTCTTTCTCTTAAATTCCTCATATTCATTCATTGTAATTATTATTGGGATCTTAGTCTCTTTCAGTATTTCCGAAATTGCTTTGTATCCTCCAGTTTCCCCGGTGCCTCCCTTCGATCCCCTCTCATATATATGATCTGCTTCATCTATGAGCGCAACTTTATTTGGCCCCTGTGTTTTTTCGAATGAGAAAAGATCACCATATCTTGCGAAAAGCCCTACCGTCTTTTTAATAAATTCTTCCGTCCTCACTTCGGAACTGTTGATTTCAATAATTTCCCAGTTCATAGTTCTTGACAGAGCATATGCGATTGATGTTTTTCCATATCCTGGTGGACCTGAAAGAATGATCCCTTTCTTGATTGGTGTTCCCTCCTGCCAGGAATTTGCCCACTTTTCTATCTTTTCCCGATCAGGTCTGATCAAAAAAACATCCTTGAACTCCTGCGGGCGAAGTTCCTCGTTGAGAAGACCCATGTGCTATAATTACCACCTGCCTTAAAATCTTCACTCTGCTGTTGTAGATCAGCAAAGACAAATATGTGAATTACATAGATGTCCAGTGGAAAAAGTTGAATGTTATAGTCCCCTAAGAGTCAGCTTTTCTGGGGGAGGTACAGATATCTCACCATTCCTTGAGACTCATGGTACAAAGGTTATAAATACCACCATAGACAGGGGGGTGAGGGTCATTTACACAGATGACAATCATCCCTTGGAAATATCGTCCAGGGATTTCCTTAAAACGGTTATTCTCGGAGAAAGCCATGGACGAAGCTTTCAGGAGAAAACCCTAGATCTATTTCAAAAATATGGTATTAAAACCGGGAAGATATACATTACAGGCGAAGTCCCGCCCGGATCTGGACTCGGCAGTTCCAGTGCCATAGTTACTGGCCTTATGAAACTTATATATGAACTGAGGAAGGAAAAAATTGATCCATTGAACCTTGCAATGGAATCATACTCAGAGGAAAAAAACCTATTTGGGATTACCCTGGGTATCCAGGACCCATATGCCATTTCGATTGGTGGTTTTAAGTACATGGAATCAGACGGAAATAGAACAAAATTCAAATTAATCGAAAACCGTTCGTTTCTCTCAAGATTTGATGGGGGAATGATAATCTGCTACACAGGGGGTACGAGGGAAAGTTCGGATGTGTTGAGAGCCCAGGTACAGGAGAGTGCAAAGGAGGATAGTGATACAACAAAGAATCTTTTGGAACTGCTAAACCTTTCTAGCCAGAATCTGGAATTCGCCCAGAATGATGATTATGATGGATTCTGTAGAAATATCAACACGGGCTGGGAAATTAAGCGCCGTTTGGGTCCAAATGTTAGCAGTTCTATTGTTGAATCTATAATAAATACTGCAAAGATGTCAGGAGCGAGCGCGGCCAGACTCCTTGGCGGAGGTTCTCAGGGATTTGTTCTGGTATTGGGTAGTAAGGAAAAATTGTGGAATATACAGAGATCACTGATGAACCTGTCAGACTTTGTTATAAGAGTCTCTCCCACCTATGAGGGGACCAGAGTTTTGAACGGTCATTAGTGGCCTATTAGATGATTTTGAATTAGATAGGAGTAAATTCTAAACGTCAGTCCCCAGACTATATCATTATTCCATTCCAGGAAATCCCCCTTTGTATCATCGTGATGTTGGATTTCCTCACCTATTTTATACCATCCTCCCCTCTCCATTTCATCTCCAACCACAACTGGTAGTTCTTTTTCGGATGAAAATAAAAATGGATACACATTAATCTCCGGAAATCTCACTGGGTGAAAAATTTGAATTTTGCTGATAAAATGAATGTCTTCTTTGCCAACTGAAGTTT